>CAZEIY010000285.1:0-5781 GCA_964512375.1 uncultured Rickettsiales bacterium
CTGCTGGAGCGACCCAGCTATCTGCTCCTTGACGAGCCCACCAACCACCTCGACATCGAGACCCGCACCTGGCTGCTTCATGAGCTCAAGGTCTATCCGGGCGGTGTGCTCCTTATCTCCCATGACCGTGATTTTCTCGACCGATTGGTCTCCCGTACGGTCGAGATCGAACGCGGTGGCCTCACCTCCTACAGTGGCGGTTACACCTCGTACCGGCGTCAGCGTGCGGATCGGGTAGCGCAGTTGCTCGCAAGAGCTGAGTCCCAGGCCGAAGAACGAGCTCGAATGGAGGCCTTTATTCGGCGCTTTCGGGCCAAGGCGACCAAGGCAGCTCAGGTCCAGTCCCGCGTGAAGATGCTCGAGAAGATGGAGGTCATCGAGGTGCCGCACCAGGAGCAGAAGGTGCGGCTTCGATTTCCCGATCCCCCGCCGGCGCCCACGCCGATGCTGGAGCTCCGTGATGCCAGCAAGAGCTATGGGTCCCTGTCGGTGCTTCGTGATGTGAACCTTTCGGTCTATTCGGGTGAGCGGATCTTGCTGGTCGGTGCGAACGGGGCAGGGAAGTCGACCCTGCTCAAGCTGATTAGTGGTGTAGAGCGGGCTGACGGAGGCGTGGTGCAGGTGGTGAACGGCACTCGGCAGGCGTGGTTTGCCCAGGACCAGGCACGTGAACTCCCTGCTGACCGCACCGTGATGCAGGCCACTCTGGCGGCGGACCGCCTGCTCACCGAGTCTCGCTGCAGGTCACTGCTCGGTGCCCTGCTGTTTCGCGGTGACGATGTACACAAGCTCTGTGGGATCCTCAGTGGTGGTGAGAAGAGCCGCGTTGCTCTGGGGAGGGTGCTGCTGGGACGTGCCAATCTTCTGTTACTGGATGAGCCGACCAACCACCTCGACATTGAGTCCAAGGATGTTCTGGCTGAGGCACTGGAGCACTTCTCCGGCACGATCCTCTTCGTCTCACATGATCGGGAGTTTGCTAATCGACTCTCTACGTCGGTCTGGGAGGTGGGCGGCGGTGAGGTGATGCCGCATCAGGGCAATCTCGATGAGTTCCTCTGGAACAAGGCCATCGCCGCTGGAGTCGTCCAGCGTCGTGGTCCAGGGGAGCCAGCGCCCGATGCCTGGCTCCTCGGTGGTCTGCCCGAGGCGTCGCGACCGGCAGGTGAAGCTCCACCCAAGCCCGTAGCCGCTGCCGACAGCCCAGGTGATACCGATGAGTTGAGCTGGAAGGAGCGAAAGCGCCTGACCTCGCTGCGCCGCCGGCAGCGCCGCGAAGCCGACGAGCTTATGGAGAAGCTCGACGAGCTAGAGGGAAAGATGGCCTCTCTGGACGTCGCGATGTCGGATCGCGCAAACGCCTCGGACTGGGACAAGCTGCAGGCTTGGAGCAGTGAGCGGACGGAGTTGGACTCAGAACGCACTCGCTCGTACCAGCGATGGGAGGAACTCGAGACGCTGTTGGCAGAGACGGAGTGACCGTCTGATGGATACACTGGAGGTGGCTGTCCCAATCCTGAGGAGGGAGGACCCCATCGAGCCAGAGCCCCGCTTCCACCGAGTCGCTTGCAGCTTGGTCCTGTTCTCCCTTGCCCCGGTGCTGGTTGTCGGTTTGGCGTGCACTGGCTCTTCTGCGACCCTGGCACCGCAGAGTGAGCCCTTGCCCCCTTGTGATGACCCCGTCGAGGCGCCAGGTGCCTTCGATGACGTGTTGGTCTCCTCTGGACTGGACTTTGAGCACTCTGCAGAGGGACTTGCGCACCAGGGAGACCCACTCTACAACGAGGGGGAGCATCTGGCCGAACTGAGCGCGGGTGTAGTGGCCGCTGATCTGGACGGTGATGGCTGGGATGATCTGTTCTTTCCGCAGAGCGTCGGCGCCAGCGTGCTGTACTGGGGTGCAGCGGACCTCCAGTTCGAGGCAGCGGGCTCAGAGGCTGGCGTAGAGCTAGCTGGCTCGATGCTCAGCGCAGCCAGTGCTGCCGACTACGATGGAGACGGACTGCTCGATCTGGTCACCGTAGGCACAGATGCGCTGCACCTGATGCATAACGAAGGGGACCGTACCTTTCGTGAGGTGACGACCGAACTGGGCATGGCGGCGACCCACGGCCTGGCGACCACCACAGCCTGGGCGGACATGGACTTGGACGGCGATCTAGACCTGTATGTGGGGGTCTATGGGAGCGACTCACGTCCTGAGGACGCTTTCTTATCCTCCTCCTGGGATTCGCTGTGGCGCAACGATGGTGACAGCTTTGTTGATATCGCCTCCAGTTTTCCCTACCCCGGTCAGAGCGACGGCGCGGTCATCACGGCGGGGTGGCGCGATCTCGACGACGATGGGGATCTCGACCTCGTCCAGGCGAACGATATCGGTGAGGTGTTCGAGGATTCGTTCTTTTGGGAAAACCTGGGTCGAGATGATGCAGGAGTACAGCAGTGGCGGGACCGCAAGGGAGAGGGCATTCCTGCTCCCCTGCAGAATCCTATGGGTATAGCGATGCGCGATCTTGATGGGGACGGGCTGCGTGACCTGTGGTTCAGCAACATCGATCGAAATCAGGTCTTCCAGGGGGCCCTGGTCATGGGTCGACCGATCCCTAGACTGGGCAGAGTCGCTGGTAACGGGGAGGGCAGCCGTGTCGTGGTCCGTCGTGCCCCTCGATCTGGACGGCGATGGCGACCTCGGATTGCTCATCACCTATGGCCCGCTGGCTAAGCACGAGGAGGACATAGCAGAGGCCTTTGACGACCCTCGCGAGTACTTCGAGCAGCCCGACAGATTCCTGAGGCTGGTTCGCGATTCGGCAGGTGGTTCGTTGTTCGAGGCTGCAGATTCGGTGTTTCCTGGTCCGATGCTGGGCAACGCTCGCGGAGTCGCACAGGCCGACTTCGACCGAAACGGCACGCCCGATGTCATCGTCGGCAACATCGGCGGTCCGCCTGCCTTGCTGGTGTCTCGCTGCACGGCAGCCAGCCGCCTGGTTGTAGAACTTCGTGACGATCGAGCAGGCAATCACTTTGCGATTGGCGCCTCTGTGGAAGTAGAAACGGAGGGGCGCGTTCAGAAGGCCGAGATGCTCGCTGGGGGACCAGGCACATTCAGTGGCGATGGCCCTGTCTTGAGGTTCGGACTTGGTGACGCTTCACAGGTCGACTTCCTTAACGTGCGGTGGCCCGATGGAACGTTGAGTGAGTTCAGGGATTTCTGTGCGCACTGCCGAGTTGTCGTCGTCCACGACTAGCTACAAATTGAGAGTGCCGCTGGCGCTCGAGTGGCTGGTAGTGTCGTGCAGGTACCAAATACTGGTTGATGTCCTCACGGAGGAGCGCTGATGGGTCTGGTTGGCTTTCTGTTGCGAGCGATTCGAACGCCTGGGCTCCTTCTTGTGCTTGGCCTGCACTGCGCTGCTTGTGGCGAAGGCACGTCGCCCGGTGGCGATGTGCCCGATCGCGAGGGCTCCTCTCCAGTTGTCCTTAACGAGCTGTTGGCCTCGAATGATGCTGTCCTCGCTGATGAGGCCGGTGAGTTCGATGATTGGCTTGAGCTGCACAACAAGAGCGAGGCGGAGGTTGATCTCGGCGGTTGGCTGCTCAGTGGCGGACCACGCTCCGCTGAGGAGCCTTTCGTCCTCCCGGCGGGCACACGAATCGACGCGGGGGGCTACCTGGTGGTCTGGGCAGACGACGACCCCGAGCAGGGCGATCTGCACACCGACTTCAAGCTGGCGCGAGTCGGCGAGACTCTGGTGCTCTATCTATCGGATGGTGAGGCAGCAGATAGCGTCACTTTTCCCGAGCAGCAAGCGGACATCAGCTGGGCCAGGCAACCGGACGCCAGCGGTGAGTGGCAGTCTTCTACGAGCCCCAGTCCCGGAGCATCCAACGACTGAGGCAGGGGCTCTCAGGGGACGCAGCACTCAGTGCCCTGGTCAGGGAGGGATCTCCACGTAGCTCTCGCTGGTCAGCGCGCGCTCCTCGATTGCACCGAGCTGGCAGTCGATGGTGTGAACCTGTGCCGGTGGAGGGTCACCCCAGGGGTCGACATTGACTACCCTGAGCCCGCATACGGAGCCGATTGGGGCATCAAAGAGCACGGCGAAGTCTCGTGAGAAGTGGTGGTGGCTCGGGTTGTAGATCAGCTTCCAGTAGTCATCTTGATCAAAACTCTGACCATCGAGGACACCGGACGCACGCACGAAGGCGGCCGGCTCAGTCGATGCCATGGACTCCCCCATCCGCACATCGAGGACAATATCCCCGCCATCGAAGTTCAGGCTGTGACGCTGCAGACGGTAGGTGGTCGGGTTACAGGACAGGAAACGTCGCCCCTGTGAGCAACTCTGAGCGTCGTCGGGGCACAGAGAGAACTCGCCCCCAACGCCGCTCCAGGGTGCGGCCGCCGATCCATCGAGGAGCAGCGCCGCTGGCTGCTGTCCTGGCACGGTGGATTCGAGCCGGAAGGTGGCCGAGATCCACCAGGTAGCCCCCGTCGGGTCTTCCATGGGCTGCTCCAGGAGATGACTGTAGTACGTGGTGTCCTGCCAGCTGCTGATGTTGGTGTCGACATTTCCGGTGCCATCCATCACAGGCACCTCCTGGCCCTCGGGCATTCGCAGGCAGATCGGCAGAGTCAGGCTGCCCAGTCCGTCCCGGTGGGGCAGGGGATAGGTGCCCTCGATGACTCGTAGCATGGCCTTGAACTCGGGTTCTTCCTCCAGGGACCGGCTCTCATCAAAGCTCGCGCAGTACAGGGCGTCCCCCGTCACTTCGACACTCTGTAGCCAGCCGCTGTCCCCCAGGTAGTCGTCGCTGCTCGGACACCACATCCAGGGGCCTGATGACGATGCGCTGTCATCGTCATCGCCGATGGCGCTGTCATCGTCATCGCCGATGGCGCTGTCGTCGTCATCGCTGACGGTGCTGTCATCGTCATCGCTGACGGTGCTGTCGTCGTCATCGCTGACGGTGCTGTCGTCGTCATCGCTGACGGTGCTGTCGTCATCGTCCTCTGGTGGGGTTTGACGGTCGCAGCCGGAAGTGAGGGGCACGGTGAGCAGCAAGGCCGTCAAGAGGGGCCATTGGATCGAGCGGTGGGGCTGCATCGGTTCTCCTTAGCGCAGGAAGGGCCGCACCTGCTTGATGATCATTCTGCCGTCTTCGAGCACTTTCCACTCCGTATCCAGCAGAAGGTCGCGTCCTGTGGGTGGTTGAGCATCGATGGGGAGGTCTTCACGGATCGTCCACAGGTGCCCTCCCAGCTCGCCCAGTTGGTTGTCTGAGAGCACCTGTACGCCAGGAAGGACCACGCTGCTCGCCGAAACACGCACGACTTCGGTCACGGTTCCGGCATCCACGGTAAGGAGTGTCTTCTCTGGGATGACTCCGGGGCCTGCCGAGACGACATCGAGCTCTCCGATCTGCGCGTTGACGAGCATGCGGTCGTCACTATTGCTCGTAGGGTTGGCGGTGAATGCGACGAAGTTAGCCTGTTCGTTCTTGCTGCGTGTGTTGACCAGGATGCCCATGGCGGCGGCACTGTGGTCGATTCCATACCAGCGCCGCTCTTCGAAGGCTTCGACGTTCCATAGAGATGCCCAGACCTTGAGCAGCGCGCGCTGTAGGCTGCGCTCGTTGCTCTGATCTGTATCGCACAGGCTTGGGCCCTCGCTGTCAGCGTCCCGCTCATCGGCCAGGCAAGCACTGGTCGAGTCGTAGATCCCTGCACCCGAGAACTCAAGCGCGTCTTCGGCGTTGCTGCTGCTGCGAAAGCGAACC
>CAZEIY010000286.1:0-5712 GCA_964512375.1 uncultured Rickettsiales bacterium
GCCCTGGAGATGGTACGACTGTTCAATCTCAGCGGTGGTCGACGAGATCGCAAGCGACTCAAAGGCAAGAGAGCGCACGACCTCTTTGAACTACGCCATCGAACAGCTCACACCGGTGGATTACGGGTGTTCTACGAGCGCAATGGCCGAGGGTGGATGGCCCTGGCCGCCATGAGCAAATACGACGACCGCCAACAGCGCGACGCCATCGAACGAGTCCGGCTCCACTTCCAGATGGTCTGAGCCTCCCGGCTCCTTTTCCTGGAAAGCCTGGAAAATGAGGCTATCTGTATAGGTGTGGGCGGCGTCGTCGTCCGAAACGACTAAAGCCGCTGCGTGAGACCACCGATGAGCAGATTGAGGGCGCCTCGAACCGGGGCAGAAATGAGTAATCATGGGACGACAATTTCCCTTTCATGGACTCACCGAGATGACTTCCTTCGACAAGGGACTGCGCGCGATCCTCTGGCTCAACCTCGTCGATGCCCTGTGCACCCTCACCTGGCTGCAGATGGGCCTCGCCACCGAAGCAAACCCGATCATGAACTGGGCGCTGCAGATGGGGCCGGCCGTCTTCATCCTCAGCAAGGTCTCACTGGTATGCCTCGCTGCAGCCCTCCTCTGGCGACATCGCGACATCGCGGGAGCGCGCCTCGCCCTGGTTCCCGTCGCGATGCTCTATGCACTCATCGCTGGCACCCATCTGGGCTTTGCCATGCTTCAGAGTTGGCTCGCACATCCGGTCCAAGTAGCACTGGGCCTTGGGTCATGAGCCATAAGCACGACGACAAACGGGTCACCCCTGCAGCTGCTGCAGCGGCCTATCGTCGTGCCTTCCCTCGAATTACTGACAAATCACCTGCCTGCCAGTGCACGACCTGCGAGCCCCCTCTGGCCCGCCGCAGTGCACCGGGCCTGGGGCGAGCGCCTGGAAAGCCCATAAGCTTGAGCGGTCCCTGCCGCGAACGTCTTGGACTACTCGGAGAAGGGAAGCGGCCGACGGCGGGCGGTGAGTTGCAGGCTCGCAAGAAGTCCTGAGCGAGGAGCCTAGAAGCTCTCGAGGAGCCCCCGTTCTGAGGCATTTCGAGATAGACTCGCCCGATGCTGACCGACGACGCGCTCACCTTCGCGCGGGTGGCCCTCGAACTCAACATCTTGAGCCAGAAGCAACTCCTGGCTGCAGTGGCGCAGTGGGGCTCCGAGGGCGCGCGTGACCCCCTGCGCACACACCTGGTTCGGAACGGCATCCTCGACGAAGAGCAGGCTCTCACCGTAGCGCGAGCATCCGCGCTGCGACCCTCTGCCAGTGGTCTCCAGGGAACGGGCTATGAGATCGGCGAGGTTCTTGGCCGCGGCGCCAATGGAGTAGTCCATCTAGCCACCGACACCAGCCTGCGGCGCGAAGTCGCACTAAAGATGCACAGTCGCGGCGCTGACATGAGTAACGTCGAGCTTCTTCGATTCACACACGAAGCTCAGGTGACCGGTCAGTTGGGCCACCCGGGCGTGGTCCCAGTCCATGACCTGGGTACTTTGCCCGATGGCCGTCCGTACTACACGATGCGCAGGATCGGAGGAAACAGCCTCAAGGAGGTCTTCGCCGGCCTGAAAAACCAGGACCCAGAGTTCGTCTCACGCTGGACGCTCACCCACATGATCGTAGTTCTACTTCGCGTGGCTCAGGCGCTCGCCTTCGCCCATGACCGCGGCGTGATCCACCGAGACGTCAAGCCCGCCAATATCATGGCCGGAGACTACGGCGAAGTACTGCTCTTGGACTGGGGCGTTGCACGGGTACTGGGAGAGTCACGAGATGGTGACGCCCCGGTAGACACCTGGCGCAGTGTGGGCGGAGAAGATCTGACCGTCGACGGCACCATAGCTGGCACTCCCGCTTACATGGCACCCGAGCAAGCCAGGGGCGATATCGAGGCCATCGGACCTGCAGCCGACGTCTATAGCGTCGGAGTCATTCTCTACGAGTTTCTCTGCGGCAAGCGTCCCTTCCGGGCACGAAACATCCAGGGACTCCTCGATATGGTTGTCAGTGACGCCATCGTCCCCATCTCTCAGCGCGAGCTCAAACACCCCCTTCCGCCAGACCTCGCAACGCTCTGCATGCGCTGTTTGAGTAAGAAGGTGGAGAACCGCTTTGCAAACGGCAGTGAGTTGGCTTCTGCCCTCGAAGACTACCTCGAAGGATCCCGAAACCTGGACCGGGCCGACAAGTTAACTGCTCAGGGGCTCGAGCGACTCCGCGACTACAAGCAAGCATCCGACTGGGCTCGTGAAGAGGAGACGAAGCTGCGTGCCCTCGAAGCGGACCTTCCTCCGTGGTCGGGAACCGATGAGCGCAGTGCAGTCTGGCAGCAGGCAGCATCCTGGGGCGAGCAGCGGAAGGAACGCGACGACATCTATGACGAGGCCAGCACACTGCTTCAGGGGGCTCTGAATTATTCACCTGGCCATCGGCCCGCGCAGCAGGCTCTTGCGCAGCTCTTCTTTCGGAGGTTGGTAGAGGCGGAGGAGCGTGGAGAGAAGAATGCAGCCTCATTCTTCCGCGAGCAGGTGCGCCTACACGATGCTGCTCTACTTCGTGACGTGCACACCGAGCTCAGCCTGGCGATTGAGCCGCGCGGAGCACGAGTAACGCTATTTCGACTCAGTGAGCAGGACCGAATACTTGAGCCCGATCACTGCACCCCCCTCCAGAGCAGCCCGATTGAC
Source organism: uncultured Rickettsiales bacterium (assembly GCA_964512375.1). Taxonomy (GTDB): domain Bacteria; phylum Myxococcota_A; class UBA796; order UBA9615; family UBA9615; genus UBA6601. The sequence goes on from CAZEIY010000286.1 coordinate 2,728, forward strand.
AAGCTGAACCTCGAGGGTGGCTCATACACGTTGAGCCTCGAACACGAAGGTCACATCCCCATCACGGCGGCGGTCCACACAGCCAATAGCCTGGGGGACCGTTGCATCTCCCTGAGCCTACGGATGCCACGTCTGGATGAGGTCGCGCCGGGATTCACCGTCATACCGGCCGGCAGTTTTCAGCGGGGTGGAGACCCCCTCTCTATTGACGGGCAGCGCCCCGCCGAGATTGAGTTGGATACCTTTGCCATCGGCCGCCATCCCGTCACCCAACTCGAGTTTCGGGAGTGGCTGCACTCCGGCGACGCCACCACCGAAGCCGCAAGGTCCTTCCACTGGTGGGATGAACTCAACGAGGTCCCCGAACAAGACCGATCCCGACTGCCCGCCCTGGGTGTTCCCCTGGCTCTGGCTGAAGCCTACGCCGGCTGGCGTTCGGAGCAGACCGGATTCCGCCTGCGTCTGCCAGCACACGACGAGTGGGAGAAGGCGGCACGTGGAGTCGATGGCAGAGTCTTTCCGTGGGGCAACAGCTGGGTCGCAACCTACTGCAATGGTCCCGAGGGCTTCGCAGATACGCCTAGACCCCGACCGGTAGGATCCCCACGCCAGGACCGCAGCGTCTATGGCGTCCATGATCTTGCTGGCGGCGTCTGTGAGTGGGTGCGAGGCAGCGTACCGCACCGCCCTGACCGAGCATGGCTCCGGGGTGGTTCCTGGCGATCACACCCCATACAGGCCCGCATATGCTCGCGTAGCACCCTCCCTCGTACCAGTCGGGACCGCACCGTCGGCTTCCGACTCGTCCAGGACCTCGACGCCTGAACTCATGCCGCGATAGAGTGCAATCTATGGCTGATAGAAAGAAGCAGAGCTTCCTCGATTCCCTAAGCGATACGGAACGCTCCTCCCTGCTCGAACGCAGCGAGATTCGGGCGTTTCAGTCAGGTGAAATACTCATCGTCGAAGGATCGGTCGGTGACTCCATGTTCGTCATCGCGAACGGCGAACTCGACGTGAGCCGAGGAGATCTCAAGCTGGCGCACCTGAGCGATGGATCGGTGGTCGGAGAGATGGCGCTCCTGGACCCTGCACCCCGCTCAGCATCCGTCGTCGCCAGCAGCTCTGGGAAAGCCTATGAGCTGGAACGCAATACCTTCATGACAATGCTCGATGCCGGCGACCCCAACGCCCTCGCGCTCCTTCGCCTGCTCACCGGAACCGTGTGCGCTCGGCTCGGCCGGGTCAACAAGATGGTGCAGGACGAAGTGGTCAAGCCCGAACCCGAGAGTGGCTTCAAGGGGCTCTGGAAGCGAATCAGGAGTGCGCTATGAGTGTTGCTGAGATCGCGGCCGAGCTACAGGTCTTCTCGGCGCTTGCAGGGCTCAACGAAGAACAACTGCGCGGACTGGCCCTAAACGTACAGCGCACACGCTATCGAAGCGGATCGTGGCTGTGCCGAGAGGGTGACGAAGGCACCTGTTGCTACTTCATCCTCTCGGGGAGCGTCTCGATCAGCAAGCAGCTGGGAGACGGACGCAAGGTCTACCTCTCGACGCTGGTCTCGGGCCACCTGTTCGGACAGACCGGGCTCATCGCCGGCCAGCTGCGCACGGCCGATGTGACAGCAACCAGTGAGGTCGAGATCCTGGTCCTTGAGCGGACCGTCATGGACAGGGGCCTCGCTCGTGGGCAGTCCTGGGCGACCGGTCTTCAGACACTCATCGCCAGCCACCTCGTGCGCCAACTTCGTGGTGCGCTTACCCGCCTTGAGATCCTTGCCGGACAGGAGGACGCCTCATCAGAGGCCGAGGGACGCAAACGAAGCGACATCGTCAAGCCAAAGGGGATCGACGTCGACTTCTCTGGACCGCGCGGTAAGCGACCAACCCAACGAGATTCCTCGGCTGACCAGAACCAGGGCAGCTCAAGCCAGGACACATCCAAGTCTACAAGTGAACACGATGACTGGGTGCCGTTACCACCGGTGGCCGACACGACTCGTGAAGAACTCTACGAACTCCTACAGGCCACCGAGGCTGGGCTGGGTGGAACTACTGACTTCGAGCTTGAGACCGTGCGCGTGGTGATCGACGAGGACGCGTGGGGCCGCACTATGAAGCCCCTCTAGCGGACCTTCTTCGCACGAACCACGTAGTCCGGGTGTCGCAGGGCGTAGCCGATCTGTCGGGGCAGCACCTTACGAACCTTCTTTCCAAAGCCCCGATCCTGGACCAGGACTTCGCCAGCCGCGTTGATGATGTAGAGATGAGGAATGTTCCTTCTGCGACCAAGCCATGCACGCAAGGTGTGCTGATCGGGGACGAGCAGAGGCGCCTGTAGACCCGAGGCTCGCAACTGAGAGAGCTCCTTGTCGCGGCCTGCCTTGTCGTTATCCATCGTAATCAGCACCACATCCAGCTCAGAAAACTGCTCCTCCATCTCCTTCAGATAGGGGAGTGAAGCCCGGCAAGGTCCGCACCATGAAGCGGTGAAGCTCACCACAACTGCGCCACGAGGGCTGTGGGCCTGTGGCCCTACCCGAGCGCTCAGCTTGAACTGCTGACCGCTCACCAGATCAAGAAGATCCAGTTCCGGCGCAAAGTCGCCATTAACAAGGCCTTTCGGACTGTCTGCGATGGTGCTCGGGTCAGGAAGCGCGTCAATGGTGGGCAAACCATCCTGGCCTGCGACAGCGTCAGAGACAGTGGGCTTCGGTTGTGACTGGGGAGCTACGCCCTTGCCCTGTCCTGGCGAGACAGGAGCTTCTGCAGCCGCTTGCGGCGGCGGCAGCTCAGCCCCCTGGGAGGAGTTGCGGCTCGTCGTCAATGAAACCACGCGCTGGGCGTCCTTCTCGGCGGGCTCAGAACAAGCCGCCAGGCACAGGAGCGCACAGAACAGAGTTCCTGCTAGCGGTCCAGCAGCTCTCAAAGTGCCTTCTCGATCTCTGGACTGATCTCACCGATGGTCTTGTCGCCGAAGCCC
>CAZEIY010000287.1:0-5706 GCA_964512375.1 uncultured Rickettsiales bacterium
TCGGAGCTCATGACTCATACTGGCCAGAAAGCTGCTCTTGGCCTGGTTCTCGAGCTGGGCGATCCGCCGCAGTTCCTCCTCTTCAGCGGCGTGCGCTGCATTCGCCCGCGCCCGTCTCTCGGGCTCGCTCACATCGATGATCAGTCCCGTGACAAAGCGGGGGCTCCCGTCCTCGGATCGCACGGTACGCAGGTGGTTGAGCATCCAGACGACATGCCCCTCCTTGTGGATCATCCGGTAGGTGACCGTCTTGATCGTCGTCATCTCTCCGGGAGAGTGTTTTGTTTGTTCCCTCAGGACCCTCTCCCGGTCCTCCGGGTGCAGCCTCTCCTCGAAGAGATCCCGATTGTCGACGAACTCCTCGGGCGAATAGCCCAGGAGCGCCATGCTCTGGGGGCTGATGAACCCAGCCGCTCCCGGCGTGTCCAGACCTCGTGCGTAGGTCATGGCGGGCAGCTCTTCGACGAACCTGCGATACCTGAACTGGTCATCCTCTCGATGGGAATCGCAGGACATGGTCCGGTGTAGCAAGGCCAGCTGCTGGGCCATGATCTGCAGGAGCATGGAGCGCTCCTGATCCAGCTCGTAGCCCGCCTGGGAAGACAAGATCCCTACCCAGGCAAGGGTCTTGCTTCGGCGAACGCTGACCCAGTCGACGGATGCAAAGGGCGCACCATCCGGCAATCCCAGGTCCCCTCGCTGAACATCGGTCCGACGACTCGCTCCTTCGCAGGTCATGATCTGCTCGATGAGCCTGGGCCATTCCATCGGTTTCTTCGGCGAGCGCGCCTCCAGTCCAGCGATTCCCACGAGGTGCGTGGCAGGGCTCACTTCCTGGTCAACGATCCAGGTGATGGCATGCTCAGCCCCGGCCAGGCGCCTGGCCGTGGCGGCTCCCAGCTCGCAGAGATCCTGAACACTGCGAGCGCTATTCGCGGCGTGGATAAACTCCTCGAGGACCTGCAGACCGATGCTCACGGATCCCCTGCTTCCCGGGACGGGAGTCTCGAGTGTCTCAACGCCCCTTGCCCCATAGTCTCCACCACGCTGCGGTCAACCGAGCGATCCAGCCTCCGATACCCGGCGGGCGGTAGGGCACGAATGCGCGCAGGTGGGTAATCAGGCCATCCCGGGTCTCGAACAGGAACACCTGCTCGAAGTCGAGGTCCGGTCCTTGCTTGAGCACGTGATGTGTCTGAACCTCCACGACTCCCTTCTCCCCCTGCATCCACACCTCGCGAACCTCGAAGCCGGGCTTGACGAGGGTCTTCAGCGCCCAGGTCAGCCCATGCTGGATGGCCGCCTTGCCCTCCATCAGAGGGAAGGGGTAGTGGGGATCGTAGATCACGGCGTCTTCTGCGAACATCGCCAGAAATCCGTCCAGATCGCGCTCCATCATTCGCTCGAGTGCCTGCTCGAGGAGCGAGGATTCATCACCGGACATGGGCCCCTCCGGGTGTCGAGAGCCCCCGTACCGCCTGATTGACCATTCCATACATGGCTGCGTACTCCGTTTCAGGAACATCGATTGGACCGGGCAGAATTGGCTGATTCCAACCCTCATTCGAGGATTCTGCTCCCTCGAATCACCGGAGTATCCTGTTCCAGTCTTTTCGACAGAATGCAGTGGGTCTCAGTACCCACTTCGACCGAGTCCCAGACCGTACCCATGCCCTCGACCAATGGCTGGTTTCGAAAATTAGCCGGTTCTCAACACTCCCTGGCCTCTCCAAGAATCTGGACTTGGATTATGCTCAGAAGATGTTGAACAGCGGAGAGATGGTCGAGCGGTACAAGGTCGACTCCCTGGTGGGAGAGGGCGGCATGGCCAAGGTGTACCTGGTGCGCCACCGTCAGCTGAATTCGCTCCATGTACTCAAGGTGTTGAGCATCACAAATGAGCGCGTGCAGCATCGACTGGTCCAGGAGGGACGCATCCAGGCCAGCCTGCACCATCCCAATATCGTCTCGGTGACCGATGTCTTGATGGTGAACGGCGCACCCGCTCTGCTGATGCCCTATGTCGATGGCCCTACCCTCTCGAGCTGGATTCAGGAATTCAAGCCGCTGCCACTCCCCGCAATCGAGAACATCTTCCTGAGCATCCTGGCGGGCCTGCGAGAGGCGCACTCCTATCAGCTGGTTCATCGAGCTACCTGCCGTTGCGCGACTACCAACACGCCGCCATCGCTGCGGTCGAAGGGGGCATCGCCGCAGGGCAGCAGGACATGCTGTTGGCGATGGCCACGGGTACGGGCAAGACCCGCACCGCTCTGTGCCTCATCTACCGCTTGCTAAAGGCGGGGCGATTCCGTCGCATTCTGTTCATGGTGGCCTTTGCTGTGGAGAAGGTAGTGACCAGGCCTGCCCCAGCGGGGCGGCTTCCTTCAGGCTTCGCGCTCATGTCAGCACCTTCCTAATCAAGGTGTTTTCAAGCACAAGGGAGTCGAGTTCTGTCCTCATGAAGATGAGCAGCCCCCTGCTGTGACGGCCTCCGGCATGTCTGGTCGAGAGCCGCCAACCGCCGAATGCGGATAGCAGCGACCCGTTGAACCGCTACATGCTGCTCAACACCCCGTCGATCTCCTCTGCGGCCCTGGAGCCGCCTTCGAGGGCGCCGTTCACCGTCGCCGGATGATACTTGCTGGTCGCTTCGCCTCCGAAGAACACCATGTCATCGACTGGCTCGGCGAGGATCAGCTTCATGTTCGAACTGCCATCGGTGGGGTAGGTGCCGGGAGCTGGGAATGAGTACGCGCCGCGAATGTAGGGCTCGGTGTCCCAGTCCTGGATGACGCCCTCTTCGAACCGCGTGGTCGCAGGTGTGGCGTCCGACTCTTCACCGAACATCTCGTCGAGATCGGTCAGCGCCGCGAGGAGGATGCCTTCCTCGCCAAGAGACTGCATGTACTCGGCCTTCTCCCCATTGGTGAAGCACACCAGGACGTTGTTGGTCGCCGACTCCCTGACCAATCCGGGCGTCCAGCACATCTGGGTGGGCCCGTCCACGACAAGCCCGAACATGCGGTCGACATCCCAAAATGCCTCACTGAAGCGCAGCACCACCTTCATACTGGGCCCCATCCCGATGGTGTTGAATGCGAGCACCTTCTCTTCGGGCAATGGCGGCTCAAACTCGATAATTTCGTCCCGAAGCACTGCGACCGAGACGGTCACGAGGATCGCGTCACCACCGTGACGGATGCCGTGCTCGTCAATGGCCACCGGTCTCTCACCATCGTACTCGATGCGCACGACTGGACTCTCGTACACCACTCGATCGAGGATCGGTTCGAAATACAGCTCCGTGAGCGTACTCAAAAAGTCGCTCCTCCAAAACCCCCAGTTGCCTGAGTCCTGCCAATTACCCCACTCTCGAGCCGTGCTGTACATCCCCATACGGGTGATCGAGGTACCATACTCCGCACCCACCATCGCGTCGTAGATGGGGTATGCCACATGGTCTTCGGTGATGCCGTAGTCGCTCTCCAGGTATTCGGCCACGGTGACATCGTCTCCCTCATAATCATCAATATTGTTGTAAAATCGCCATAATTGATTGAGGTCCGAGTCTTCGCTGGTCCAGTCCCACTCGTTGGTGGCACCCAACTCGTACAAGCTGTCTTGTCCGCCCAGGAGACCGGTCCAGACCGGGACCAGGCGGTCGGATTCGAGAGCCACGATGTCCTCGAACAGATGGCAGCTATGGCTACAGGAATCCCCCGGGCCCGTGGGCTCTGCTCCACCAACGAGGTACTCACCACCCAGCTCGACGGTGAAATCGGCAAAGTCCTCGAGAGGCAGCATGCGGCCGCCATAGCGTTCGGTGGCTTCGATGATCGTCACATCCCAGCCGAGGTCTACCAGCTTCTTTGCTGCGTAGAGTCCCGACGCACCGGCCCCGACAATCACGACGTCATGGCTGGTGTCCTCGGAGTTGTCGACGGTGGTGACCGTCTCTTTGCCGCCACACGCAGTGGAAGCGACCATCGTGAGCGCCAACAGAAGAGGGGTGGAGCGATGGGAAGGCGGCATGGGAATACCCAGAGCGGGTTGGCGACACCATTATACTCAAAACCTTACCCATCGCTCCCAAATTCAAGGGCATCAATAAGTGTGAGGCGCGCTACGAGACGGAGGTACCTTTACCAGCGGGTCTAGCGATAGAATCCGTGGGCTGATTTAGATTCCCGGCGGAGGGCGAAGATGAGGCGACTTGCGTTCGGGTTGGCCATCGCGCTGTCGATTGGATGTAAGAGCAATTCAGGTGGCGACGTCAAATCCGATGACTCCGGGCAAGCGGGCACGCCGGCTGGGCTTCAATTGGGGACGGCGGGAGTCCAAGCGAGATTGGAGTCCGCCCTGTTCTACGAGATTGGCCCGCGAAACGTAGGAGATGACTCCGATGTGTATGCGGTACACGAGGACTTCTGGGGGATCCCCTGGGACGAATTCGGAGCGGAGACTGATCCTCCTCAGGCCTGGGTGGACACGGTCGACGCGATAGCGACGGACGCGTCGAGTAGCGGAAAGCCGGTGTCGCTGGCCTTGGCGCTCGCTGGGGGACCTGGCCGTGCCTACCTCGGCAACAAGGTCTCGATCGTTGATGGGGTGTTGACCTCCCCCACATACGCCTGGTCTGAAATCTGCTACGACCACAGCACCGCAGACGACGCCGACTGGGTGGAGAGTGCGTACCTCAACTACCTGACCTGGATGGTAGATCGGTTTTCACCTCGCTGGTTGAATGTCGCCGCAGAGGCGAACCTCTTTTTGGGGGCGTGTCCGGAGGCGTGGGACGGCATGAAGGCCTTGTCCAACGCGGCCTACGCGCATGCCAAGTCGCTCAACGACGACATGGTGGTCTTTCCATCTTTTGAGTTGAGCCAGCTGTATGGGCTCGATGGAGCTTGCGACGATCCCGACACCTGTTTTGCTGAAAATGTCGCCGCCTTGGAGGGGCTGTCTCGCGACCGCCTCGCCATCTCGACCTACCCTTACGGCCAAAGCGACATCTCAACGGTGAGCGACATTCCCGACGACTGGATCAGTCGAGGCGTAGACGCGCTGGGCGGGCCCGCCCTGGTGTCCGAGACTGGCTGGAACAGCTCCAACGTCGTCGCGTCCTTGAATGACGACTGTCAGACCTTTGGTGAATACAGCCAGGCCGACCAGGTGGAGTACATGAACTGGTTGGCCGCTCAGGGCGCAGCCTTGGACATGGATCTCATCATCTGGTGGTCCAACTCCGATCTCATCCCCAGTCGAATTTCGGAGAACTGTGGATGCGAACCCGAAGACGCGGCTTGGTGCGCTGCCATCGACTTTTTCGGGGAGGTGTACGGAGATGAGTACCTCGGCGAGGTCTTCTTCAAGTTCTGGGGAACCATGGGGCTTCGGGGCTACGATGGCGTTGAAAAATCGGACACTATGGGCGCGTGGAGTGCCCTCCTTGAGGACTGAAAAAAGGCTTTCGTTTTCGTTTATAGTGGTGCAACTCTTGGAGGACCAATCACCTTGCCACGTGCTCTCATCTGCCTCATGATGGGCGTCGCGCTTGGAGCGTGCAACTCCACCCCTGAAACGGACAGCGCGGGCGACGACACCCAAACCGGCGACACCCAAACCGGCGACACCCAAACCGGCGACACCCATACCGGCGACACCCAGGACTACAGCGCTCAGTTTGCAGAGGGGGCGCTGCCA
>CAZEIY010000288.1:0-1583 GCA_964512375.1 uncultured Rickettsiales bacterium
AGCTGGCATAGCCATCGCCGTCGCTATCGATGCCGTCGACGCCGTCGCAGTTCTGGTCGACGCCGTCGCCGTAGGTGTCGTCGGCGCCGGGGTAGATGCTCGCGTCAGAGGAGTCGCAGTCGTCTTCGTCCGAGCTTCCGTCACCGTCGAAGTCGTAGATTCCGCCCGCGCCACCGGCGCATCCCAGCAGGCCGGTACAGCTCAAGAGCAACGCGAGTGTGCAGCAAGTGGGTAGGTACGGGGCGACTACGATACGGTCCATGGTCATTGTCTTCCGTGAAGGGTCCATCCAGGTTGTGCAGCTTAGTTGGTTGCTGCTCTCCGGTCCTTGTTCTGCTCGCATCTAGTAGGGGCTGAAGAACATGCAGGGCTCCTCCGACGGTCACTCTACCCGAGCCAGACAGGACGGTCGGGTCCATGTGTTCGGAGGCGGTGCGGGTGGGCGGAGCGCTCAGCCCTCGTAGGATTTCTCTTCCACGATGGCGGAACCGAGGAGGACATTGATGTCCTTCTTTCGTGCTGCGCGCTGATCGTTGGTGACGTAGACCGAGCGCGCCAGCGCGACAAATCGTGAGCCGAACTCGTTGTGCTTTTCGCAGCTGCGGATGTCGTCTTCGATGATCCAGAGCGCTTCGTTGAGTTGCTTGAGCTCGCCCGTGAGACGGGTGAGCTCCGCTGAGGCGCTGACGTCCTCGTCGCGCGCCCTGGTAAGGATAGTGAGCTCATGATGGATGTTCTTGAGCTTCGCTGGGTCGGTGATCCTGGCCGCCTTGATCTCGAGGATTGTGATCTTGTCGATCAGCTCACCTGGGGCGACGTCAACCTGGACCATCAGTCTTCTCCAATGCGCTGCACTTCTCGCCCCTAATCACCGCAGGGCTGGGTCACAGAGTACTCAAAGCGAATCAGGGAGCCATCCTGAGGCACGGTGTCTGCGTCGAAGATCACTGCGTTGAGGGCGCTGTCCCAGCTCCAGCCCGTCGCGAGTCCTGCCCCGTCGATGAGCACGGTGATGCTCGAGGCGATGGCAGGTTGGGATAGCGCGAAGGTGTCGGCATAGGAGTCGGACAACCAGGCGAGGTCGGTGAGCGTCTGCACCCATCCGGCTTCACAGATGGACGTGGATATTCCACCGGTGAGGTTGGTTGCCTCGAGATAGCGCGGCGCCGGGTCGGCGTTGGCATGAGGTGAGGCACATCCACTGGCGCCACCGCTGATGTCCGAGTGGATGACATGGGAGGGGTTGGACTTGAGCGACTGAAGTTCGGTGATGTAGTCCGGTACCGAAGCAAGCGCCACACTCTGGTCGTCCTCATCGCTGACAGAGATCAGTCGCAGCTGCGCCGTTGCACGCAGGAAGTCGCCGGCAGCGCCATTAATCAGGGCCCTTCGCACTGAATCGAAGCCCTGCTCGGCGCCGGAACCAGTCTGACCGACGATGACGTTCGCTGCGAAGACCTGCTCAGCATTGGTGGTCGTCGAAGTGACATAGGCCGGAGCTCCGTGCAGGGCCCCCTGGTCGCCCAGATCGGCAGTGATGACTCCGATTCGGTAGTCCAGATTCAGCTGGTCGACAACGCCGA
>CAZEIY010000288.1:1593-5702 GCA_964512375.1 uncultured Rickettsiales bacterium
GTCCCCGAGCGCCTCCTGTTCGGCAGCCATCGAGCAGGAACTGTCAACGATCCAGAGGATGTCGACTGTGCGGTTGCCCTGCTGCAGGAACTCATCAGCTGCGGTTACCGGAGGCAAGGTCACCCCCACCTGGGTCGCGGCGGCGCTGCCGGCGTCACTCTCCACCGACAGCGTCCCCTGGTCTTGTTGCGCACTGAGCGGGAGGTAGGTCACGGTGACTTCCGTGCTGATGCCAATCGGGAGCTGGAGCGGAGTGCTTGGCAGAGGAGTAGCTGACAGCCCCGGGCTGGAGACGTAGCTCATTTCAGTCACCTCGATGTGCTGGTCGCCGATGTTGCTGATCTGGAGCGTGACATCGGAGCTGCAGTTCACAGGGTGTGCGCCAAAGTTGAACTCTATGGGAGTGATTGCCAGGGCTTGGAGGGGCACAGCGCTGTCATCGTCATCGCTGGCTACTGCGCTGTCATCGTCATCGCCGGTCACTGTGCTGTCGTCGTCGTCGTTGTCGGGGCCGATGATGGTGATGTCGGAACAACCGGCCAACAGCAGAGCCAGATACAGCAGCAAGGGCGGTAGACGTCGCACGTGTTGAGCGTACTAGAAGTGCGAAGAGGTCGCCAGGGACTGCTTCTACCCCTCGCTCAACCTGAGCAGGTAGCCGTCTCGGTGTCACGCCAGGCGCCTCGCTCGATCCAGGCCACGAGGTCGCTCAGCAGTCGCTCGAAGGACGGGGCGACGAACAGTTTGGGCTGGACGTGAGTGGGGTCGTAGGGGGTTTGCGCGATCTGATCGAGGTCCCAATCCATCAGCTTTGGGTGCTTCTCGATCCCAGAGAGTTCCCCAGCCGAGCTGAGAAGGCCGGCTCCGACCGCCTTGATGGTCCCTCGCTGCTCGCACAGGCCAAACTCGAGGACGTACCAGTACACGTACTCCAGGCGCAGCAACTCGGCTTCGTTGGCGTCGAGCGCGGCGTGCCCCATCCAGCGGTTTGCCTCAGCAATGCCAGGGTGGGCCAGTGAGGCCATGTGCCCGATGAGCTCGTGAACGATGTCCGGCTCGGGCGTGTAGAGCGGGCGGCTGTGGTGTCGGATGTACTGGGTGCTGGGAAAGACTCCCCTGGCCAGTCGTGAGAGGAAGGTTCGTATCCGAACGAGGCCCATGACGGGCTCCATACGCATCCCCGTGCGCGGCTCGAGGCGGTCGTTTACGAAGGCCAACTGTGGGATGTGATGGCGGGGCAGGGGTAGGGCTCGCTGCAGGACCAGGATTGGCTCGGCGACATGCTCCTCGTGCTGCGGACGGAGCCGATTGAGGATCGTGTGCCAGGTGGCGTGTTCCTTGTTGCTGTACGCCACGTCGGGGACGGGTGCACCTCGCACATAGTTGTGGGCGATCTCGGCAATCTGGTTCCGTCGAGCTCGATAAGCGGGATCTCGAAAGCCTGGGTGGTCCGGATCGAGGTCAACAAGCGAGCGGATCTCGCTGGGTATGGGGATGGGCACCGCGCGGCTACCTTCAGATGGATTCAGGTGGAGATGCTGGCTCAAGGGTCCAGGCAGGGGATGTCATTGGTCCAGAGGTTCGACGGAACAGGTATTGCGGACTGGCCTACTCCGTTCGCATCGATTCCACTGCCGCTGCCCTCGTTGAGGCGGTAGAGCACCACCGTCGAGGCATCCAGTCCGAAGGAGCGAGGTACCGGGTCACCGGAGTAGCGCGCCACGTTTGAGATGCGCAGGTTCTGGATGCTGCCCCGGAAGCTGCTATCCCAGATCACTCCCCGGGGACCGTTCTCACCCAGGTAGAGCGAGAGGGAGGCCGTGGCTGGAGTTGTCGTCGTTGTGGTAGAGGCTACCTGCACACCGTCGCGCCACAGGCTCACGCCGGCGCTGTCCCACTGTAGCGCTACGTGTTGCCACTGGCCTTGTGTGAGAGTACCTGGGTCAGAGTCCAGCGCGATTGCTGTCGTCCAAGACCAGATATAAGCACTCAGCCTCCCGTTTGCAGCCAGCTTGATCTGGACATCTCCCTGTCCATCCTGCCAATGGCCGAAGATCTGAGCATCGGTAATTGCGTTCAGGTAGATCCAGGCCTCGATGGTTCCTTCGGCGCCGTAGTTGGGCATTCCGGTTCTGGGGATACTCACATGGTCCGAGTCGCTCTCAAAGACAATTCGGGTGTCACCACAGACTTCCACTACAGCGGAGCCCGACGGCCCATCCTCGAGCCCGTCGTTGGGTGTCACGACGCAGGTAAAGGTCTCTCCATCGTCGCTGTAGCTGGCAGCAGGGAGCACCAGGTCATCGTTGGCGGTGGCGCTGGTGTTCTCGTAGGGGATGGAGTTGCCGTCCTCGAGCCACTCCATGTGGTAGGTGATGGCGTCCTCGTCGGCGTCGCTGGAGGCTCCATCGATATAACAGCGGATGTCCTGATCCGGGGTGACTACTCCGTTGGCAGTGTAGGGGGATGTCTCGATGTATGGCTCGGTAGGCAGGCTGTTGATGATGGTGATGGTCGCGCTGCCGGCGCTGTCGCTTAGCTGCGTGCCGTCATTGGCTCTGATGTGGCAACTCCACTCTTCGCCTCGCTGAGTCATTGCGCTACTGAGCTCCAGTACCAATGGGTCTTGTGCCGCAAACTGGGCGGTGAGGCTCGGAATCGTTGCGCTGCTCTTAATCCACTCCATCGTGTAGGTGAGCGCATCTCCGTCGGGGTCCGCGGATGTGGTGGTCGCTTCGCAGAGCAGGTCATCGTCCGTGTAGGCATCGGCATCCACTGAGGGTGTCGGCGAACCGGGGGTGCTGGGTGGGCTGTTGAGGATGGTGCTGGACTGCGCGCTGGCCACTGCTGTTCCGACCTCGCTGCCGTCAGTTGCCGTGATCTCGCAGTCCAGCCAGTTCCCCCTGGTGAAGCCTACAGAGGCTGTGATCTGCGAGGTAGTGGCATTAATGGGCTGGTCGTCGACGAACCAGCGATAGGTGTAGGAAAGAGGGTCGCCGTCGGCATCGCTGTTCGATCCGAAACACTCAAAGGAGTCCAGCACGGTACCGACTGAGGGCAACACCTGTACCGATTGAGTGAGTGGTGCGCTGTTACTGATTGTTACCGAGGCTTCTCCTTCGCGGGTCTCACCGCCGACCTCGGCGCTTGCTACGGCCCTCCACACCTGATCTTTCTGAGTGGTCGCTGCCGGCACAGTCTCGGTAGCTGCGAGGCCCGCCACCTCCACTCCGTCGACAAACCAGCGCACGATGGTGCTCCCTGCGCTCCAGGTCACGGTTGCTACCAGGTCGTCATCGGTGCGCGGCTGCAAGGGGCTGATCGTGACGGTCGGCGCTCCCGTTATGTTGCTCTCGTCAAAGCCGTCGCAGTTCTGGTCGATGTTGTCATCGGGGATCTCTTCGGTGCCGGGGTGAATGTCCGGATTGCTGTCGTTGCAGTCCTCCAGGTCGGCAGGAACCCCGTCGCCCGGGGCAGGGTAGCCATCGAGGTCATTGTCGATGCCATCACTTCCGTCGCAGTTACTGTCCAGATCATCGCCGTAGCTATCGGTCTCAGCCCCCGGGTAGACGGCGGCATCATCGGGAGCGCAATCGTCGCTGTCCAGAGAACCATCGCCGTCGAAGTCGTGGAGCACATCGCCTGTCGCGCTGCAGCCACCCAGCAGCACAAGTGCGGCGAGCAGCGCATTAGAGAGAAGCAATTTGGGTCGAAGTGGGGTCGACATTTTGTAGAACCCTATCAGTTAGAGACGGCTGGGCCCGGTGGCGGCAATTCAGCCGCGCTCCGATCCCGTGGGGGACAGGGGTCCCAGGAGTCCGCTAGGGAGCCATGCCCAGGTAGACCACGAACTGGTCTACGCCTGCGTGCACGATTTCATTGCCATGGCCCGTGGACCAGGGTCTGTAGTAGACGCCACCATCGAAGGCCCACCAGGCACCTCCGTTGGGGCCGCCCAACTCACACATACCGATCGCGCTACTGCCAAAGTAAACCCCACCGCTACCTCGTTGGATACAGCCCACGTGGTTGCCCTGCTGAATGTATTCGCCGACACTGTGGAGAATGCCGACCAGGCGGCCGACGGTCCACAGGATGGGGCTGTCGTT
>CAZEIY010000289.1:0-5698 GCA_964512375.1 uncultured Rickettsiales bacterium
GGATCGATTGTGGGGCCGCAGACCCTGCTCGTCGCCCACTGGGGGCTACTGGTCCCTGCACTGTGAACGGGCGAGAGCCACAACTAGGAAGAGTAAGAATGATGGATGAAATCAGGATTCGACGGGCGTTGATCTCGGTGTGGGACAAGACGGGTGTTGTCGAGTTGGCGGGAGATCTGATCGATCGCGGAGTCGAAATCCTCTCTACAGGCGGCACGATGCGAACTCTTCGTGACGCAGGACTTCCAGTCACCTCAGTGGCTGAGTTTACCGGGCACGCCGAGATATTCTCCGGTCGCGTCAAGACCCTTCATCCGCGTCTCGAGGGCGCCATCCTTTTTCGTCGAGGTGACCAGGCGGAGGAGGCGAAGGAGTTGGACATACCAGCGATCGATCTCGTGGTCGTCAATCTCTACCCATTCGAAGCAGTGACAGCAGACCCATTGTGCGATCTGGCGAGAGCTCTTGAACATATCGACATCGGTGGTCCGACGATGCTTCGCGCCGCCGCAAAGAACCATCCGAGCGTTGCGGTGGTCATGGAGCCTGTCCAGTACGGTGTTCTCCGGGCTGAACTTGAAGATCATGACGGCGCGACCACAGCAGTCAGTCGCGCGCGATGGGCTCGTCAGGCTTTCGCGCGAGTTTCGAGCTACGACGCGGGCATCGCGGCATGGATGCAGCCCGAAGAAGAGCCGTTCCCCGCCCGCCTGAATCTCCCTCTGTCCAAGGTGCAGGCACTGCGCTATGGCGAGAATCCTCATCAACGAGCAGCCTTCTATGGTGAGGTGGGTTGGCGTGGCCCATCGATTGCGGCTGCACGGCAACTGCAGGGCAAAGAACTGTCCTACAACAACATCATGGATGCTGACGCGGCATTGGCCATGGTCTTGGAATTCAGCGAACCCTCCGTGACCATCATCAAGCATGCAAATCCGGCCGGCGCTGCTTCGGCAGACGACCTGCTCACGGCCTACCAACATGCGCTCGCCTGTGACTCAACCTCTGCTTTTGGTGGGATTCTGGCACTCAACCGCCCCTTTACCGCGGAACTTGCAAGGGCAATCGGTAAGCACTTCTTTGAGGTGATCATTGCGCCGTCTTTCGAGGAAGAGGGTAGGGAGTTGATGTCACGGAAGAAGAACCTGCGTCTTCTTGAGGTCGACGGGATCGGCGTGAAACCTCAGGGGGACTGGTTCAGCAAGCGAGTGATGGGGGGGTATTTGATCGGAGACTGGGATGACGGTGGCCCCGAAGAGCGCAGAGTGGTCAGTGAGCGTCTTCCCAGCAAGGAAGAGAAGACGTCCCTTGAGTTCGCCTGGCGTATGGCCAAGCACGTCAAATCCAACGCCATCGTTCTGGCGAAGGGAACGCGTCTGGTTGGTGTCGGGGCTGGTCAGATGAGCCGAGTCGATGCCAGTGAGCTTGCTGCTCGAAAAGCGGCCAAGGCTGGACTGGATACCCAGGGCTCGGCACTTGCTTCTGATGCCTTCTTTCCCTTTCGCGATGGGCTCGATGCGGCAGTGGCCTGCGGTTGCACGGCCGTGATTCAACCGGGCGGTAGCAAGCGTGACGATGAGGTGATCGCCGCGGCAAATGAGCATGGCATCGCTATGGTGATGACAGGAACTCGTCACTTTCGACACTGAATCCCGGCCCCCGACATCTGTCTGGCACTGGTAGGCTTGGCCGGTCCTCGTGTGAACCTGAGTGCCTATGTTTATCCGCTGTACCCACTGCCGGCATCGATTCTCGCTGGAGAATCCCGGCCTCCTCCATGAGCTAAATGGGGCTGTCTGCCCGTCGTGTGGTCGAGAGACCGCGGTGGTCGAGGCCGAGGCAGCACCTGTAGGTGCGAATGAGCCAAGCGGTAGTCATCCCAGGGTCGTAGTTCGAGATGGGTCGGCAGAGCCAGAGCCCGAATGGATGGTTCTCAAAGACAACGGGAAGATCTATGGGCCTTTCTCCAAGGACGTGGTCGTCGGGTGGATTGAGGAGCGCAAGATCAACGCGGCCGAGGAGGTCTCTCCGGATGGTCTCGAGTGGTGGACTTTTGGAGAGCACGAGGAGTTCTCGGAGTTCTTTCAGGCTCGGCTCAGCGGGATCGAGGTCCCCGAATCACAGGGAGGGGACATCCGCTTCCGCCGCAACACGCCGATTCGTGACTTTTTCCGTCTCATGGTGCGGGTGGTGGCCACCATCGCTTTTGTGGTGGGGGTCGGTGCAGGTGTGTGGTACTCGGTCACCGGCAACTGGTTGGTGGTTCCCGAGGCCTGGATTGAGCGGGTCGTGTCCGAGGCGAAGGGCCTTGTCGCGGCCGAGGAATTGCCCGAGGCGGTCTCTGGCCCCGGACCCGACGATCTGTTGATTGAGGAACTGGCGGCTACCCATGCAGGGGCGGCGGGTAGCTCGTGGGAGTTGTTGATGAGGGGGCGTCATCTTCTCCTGGAGGACACGGACAACTCCTTGAGGGCGGCCCGGCCCCTGCTGGAGCAAGCGGTCGTCCTCAATCCGAAGAGTGGCCTTGGCCTGGCTGCGCTCGCTGAGCTCTACAACATCCTCGCCGCTCGTGATCTGGGGGAGCGGGACCTGCAGCGGCGGTCCATCTACCTGCTCCAACGAGCCGAAGAGAGCTCGTCGTGGAGGGCCGAGCGACTCAGGGCGCGGGCGACCTTTCTGGCCTACTCCGATAATCCGGAGGAGGTTGAGTCTGTGGCCCGCGAGGCGATCTCGGTTAATCCTCGCGATCCGCAGCTATTCTTCCTGCTCGGTCTGGCGGCGAAGGATGTGAATGGCCAACTCAGTGACGAGGCTCGAGCGAACTTTGAGATAGTCCTCGACCTGGACTCCGGTTTTCACGGCGTGTGGCACGAACTGGGAATCTCGGAAGAGCACTCTGGGCGCCTATGGAAGGCCCTTGAGTGCTACGAGAAGAAGATTCAGCTTGCTCCGGACTCGCCCACTACGCTTGCTCGGATGGGTGCCGCGTACGAGAACCTCGGGCAGCCTGACCGTGCCGCAGAATTCTACGATCAGGCCATTCGTGTCGATCCCGGTGAGAAGCGTGCAGTTCTCCGGCGTGCGGTGCTTGCCTACCAAAGGGATGGTCAGCCAGAGGCCACCGTCGCTATGTTGAAGGCGTTGCAGCAGCACGAGCATGTTCAGTTTGACATCCGAGAGAGCAAGGAACTCTGGACCCACCTCTCGGCGGCCCAGCGCCTGACGGGTGACCTCAAGGGCGCCATGGCTACGATAGAGCGCATCCTTGCTGACGACCCCAACTACGCTCCGGCGCTGTTTCACAAGGCGCTGGCTCTGGTGGCATCAGGGCGGGCCCCCGACGCGCTTCCTCTGCTGACTCGTGCGGATTCGGGCGGTCTCGATAACTGGAGCCGTGCGCTGGTGCTGTTTGCCGCGGGCCGCGCTGCGCAGGCTGCGGATCAGCCTCAGGATGCCGTAGACGCCTTTGAGCGGGCCATCGACGTCTATCCGGCCTTCCTTCCCGCGTATTTCTGGCGTTCGGATGTACGTCTCGAACTTGGAGACCCGTACCTCGCCTCCAAGGAACTCTGCCGTCACCTGGGATCTGATCCCCTTGAGTACGCAAGGGATCGGGTCGCCGGCTTGTTCTACGATCCGCTGCCCGCCCTTGAGCCTCTGGTGTTGCGGATGCTGAGTGCTGCCAGTGAGCAGAACTTCGCACCTCAGTTGCATGCGGCGGCCGCTGTGTTGCTCTTTCATGATGGCCGATTCGATCAAGCTGACAGACTTCTCGACAAGGCGCTCTCCCAGGATGACCGAAATGAGACGGCGCTCTTCTACAAGGCGCTCGCGTCGTACAAGAGAGGACGCTTTGCGCGGGGCGCAGAGCAGTTTGAGTTGCTTCTTCAGATCAGCCGAGGCAAGGCGATGTTTCACGTATATCGGGGAGATACGCTTCTCGAACTCGGACAGGTCCAGGAGGCGGTCTCTGCTTTTAAGGAATCGTTCAGCCTTGGGGCTCGCAGTTCTTGGGTCCATGGACGTCTCGCCGAGGCCTACGCGGCGGGGGAGCAGATGGAAGCTGCTCAGGCTGAGATCACGAGGGGGCTCAAGCTCGATCAGGATTCCTGTGACCTGGCTGCTTCGCGATTTAGAGTTCAACTCTGAGTCATCGCTGCGCAGCCATCGCGGAGGCCTTCTGCGCGCTATTTGCCAGAGATCGCAAACAAGCTCTGGGCAGCCTCATTCTGGCGCGCTACCATTCCGGCCCTCGCGCATGTCATGCGCGGTCATGAGAGGTCTCAAGCATGCGGGTGCTGGTCATTGGAGGCGGCGGACGAGAGCACGCGTTGTGCTGGAAGATCGCGCGCTCACGCCGTTGCGATGAACTCTTCTGCGCTCCCGGCAATGCAGGCATCGCTCAGGTAGCAACCTGTCTCTCCCTCGACGTCTCCGATCCTGCGGCCGTGTCGGTTCTGTGTAAGCAGCGATCTATTGATCTTGTCGTCATCGGGCCGGAGCAGCCACTCGTCGATGGCTTGGCGGATCGACTCCGTGAGGCGGGTATTGCGGTGTTTGGTCCCAGCGCCACCGCCGCTCAACTCGAAGGCAGTAAGGCGTTCGCCAAGGATTTCATGAGACGACACGGCATCCCGACAGCCGAAGCAGTCGTCTTCACAGACAGCGATGCGCTCCTTGCCCACCTCGAGGACTGCCCTGTGCCGGTGGTGGTCAAGGCGGATGGTCTTGCTGCCGGCAAGGGAGTAATCGTCTGCATGACGCGCAATGATGCCCTCAATGCGGGCCGAGCCATCGCGGTCGAGCGTCGCTTTGGGGGGGCAGGCGATCGGGTTGTCGTTGAAGAGTTTATGTGCGGCGAAGAGGCGACTGTGCTCGCCCTGGTCGACGGTGATGTCGTGGTTCCACTTCAGGCTTCGCAGGATCATAAGCGTCGCTTCGACGGGGACCGGGGTCCGAACACGGGCGGCATGGGCGCATACACTCCGGTTCCGGCAGTGAACGATGAGCTGATGGAGCGTGTACGTCGGGAGATTCTTGAGCCGGCGGCCCGGGGCTTGCAGGAAGAGGGGATGCTCTACCGGGGTGTGCTCTACGTCGGGCTCATGTTGGGACCCGAGGGACCGCGAGTTGTTGAGTTCAATTGCCGCTTTGGTGACCCTGAGACGCAGCCGCTGATGATGGCGCTCGAGTCTGATGTTCTCTCCTTGCTGTGGGCGACCGCCAAGGGACGCTTGAGTGATGAACCCGATGTCCGGTGGTACCCCGGTGCGTCGCTGTGCATCGTGTTGGTAAGCAGTGGATATCCAGGCACCTACCCGAAGGGCCTGGAGATTTCGGGCCTGCCCGTATTTTCGCCGGATGAGGGAATGGTTGTATTTCACGCGGGGACGCGTAGCGGGGATGGCGGAGAGGTCCTCACCCATGGCGGACGAGTACTGGGAGTGACTGCTCGCGCTGCAGATCTTTCAGAGGCCCGTCAGCAGGCTTATGCCGCGGCTCTGCGCATCTCATGGCGTGGCATGGATTATCGAAAAGACATCGCGACCCGAGCTCTCGGCTCGCAAGTGGAGATTAGGACATGAGTGATGTGAGTCCCAGAGTGGGCATCTTGATGGGGAGCATCAACGACCGCTCAGTAATGCAATCGTGTACTGACACCTTGGATCGTTTCGGTGTCGCTTACGACTGGCAGGTC
>CAZEIY010000290.1:0-5670 GCA_964512375.1 uncultured Rickettsiales bacterium
GCGAGGAACTGATTACGAAGTTGGAACCTCGCGTTGTGCATGGCAAAGGTCAAGAAGCGCTCCTCAGAGGGGCGTCGGCGAGCCTCGAGACGAGCGGCAGCGGTGAGCGCCTCGCCAAAGGAACCGGCTGTTGCCGCGTGGGGGAGGCGCTGAAGCCCGCTAAGGCCCGCACCAAGCATGTCTGGAGGAGTCGTCTCGGGGTCCATCAGCTTGATCGAGGCGATCACCTCACCAATGGCAAGAGCGTAGTCAGCGCGACTGTCATCGGGTGCGACCCGATCCATCTCCTCAAGGGCTTGCAGAAGCCAGGCGTCGGGCGGCACGTAGATACGCAGTCCCAAAGACACCCAACGCTTGTTAACAAGGTAGTCAGCACCCCGGACCGCAACCTCAAGCCAATGGGGGTCTCCACTCAGCTGATGTAGACGCACCAGGCCGAGGATCGCTTCCCCGGAGTAATAGATGCTCTTACGAATGGACGGTGGGCGAGAGTCGTAGTTGAAGAACGACTCAAAGGAGCCGTCTGGATTCTGCATCCGCTCGATGTGCCGAGCCATCCCCTCAAGGCGGACAAGATCCACACTCCCCGGGCTGGCCTTCTCCTGCTCCACCAGCATGCACAGGCCCAGTCCAATCCCTCCGAGCTTTGCCCGTCGACGTTTCCAGACGACGAAATACTCCCCCGGATGCTTCTGGTCCTCGCGCATTTGCCTTACGAAGAAAGCAGCCACCCGCGATGCGGCATCAAGAAGTTTCTTGTCTCCACTGAGTCGGTAGGCCTGGAACATAGAGTAGCCGGTACCGGCATGGCGGAGGATGTTGTAGCCCCCCACATCCTTGTCCCAGCCCGCCTTGTAGTCGTAGGTCAATCGACCATCAGAGGCGGTCTCACGAGTGAGGTAGCTCGCGGCGAGCGCAATACGCTCTCGCAACACCTTCGCGGCAGGAACCGGGACATCTGCGTTGCCACGAGCCAATGGAACAGTCTGGCCTCCGCCGCCACGTTCCTCGACCCACGACCAGGTGCGGAATGCGGCGAAGCTTGCCGCCCGTGTCTCGGACTTCTTCCAACTCAAGCGTTCTTTTGTCAGACGGCGAGCGCGCCCGTGGAGGTGGCGTCGCGCCAGTGAGTTGTACTTGTTGCGCCGGGAGTTGTGCGCCTCCTGCTCAACTCCCCAGGACGGCAGGAAATAGGAAACCCCGCGCTCAGGATGACGCAGGACAATGCCGTCCAGTCCCTTGTCCAGGGCCACCCCCTTGAAGCCTCCATCAAAAGGAAAGAGCCTCTCCTCGCCACGCATCAGATCCAACTTCAGCCGTGCCGTAGCTGCTACCTCGGGAATACGGTGACCGACCGGAAGCTCTGACCACAGACTTCTGACCGCAGCGGATACGTCACCATCAATCATAGCCAAGCTTGGCGCCCACTGGACCGGACCTATCCCCGGTGTATAGAGGCTGAGAAACCACTTCTGACCTCCCAGATCGGGCTCCGTCATCGCCTTCGGCGCAGGGTCATCCCCTTCGTCCGAGGATTCCACCGCCGATGTCACACCGCTGACGTTCGTAGCCGCTGAGGTGTCCCCCTCGATCGCAGAACTATCAGCCTTGAGGTCCGGGAGCCGAGATACCCGCGCCAACGTGTTGAGGTGCACACGAGCTGCCGCGAGAATGGCATCGGCCCTCTCGTCCCGCGGAGGAAAAAAGGGCTCGCTACGCAGAGCGTTCAGACCGCTGCGCTGCGCCGCGGCACGAAGTTGCTCTCCGTACTCACCCCATAGCAGCGCGAGCAGTAGGACGACGACAACCAGCGTCCCTACAAGTCCTCGTCTCCACCTCATGCCAGATCTCCATTAGAATTGCTCAGAAGAGCCCTCTGGGACTCGCTGGCCGCAAAATAGTTATCGAAGAAGCGTCGGTAAAACCCTCCATGTGCCATCAGCGCAGAATGCGAGCCCTCCTCGGCTACCTTGCCCTGGTTTAGTACGAGAATCCGATCGACCTGTTGGATAGTCGAGAGACGGTGAGCGACCACGATAGTGGTCCTTCCCTCCATTGAGGTTGTGATGGCGTCCTGAATCTTCAACTCCGAGAACGAGTCCACATTAGAAGTTGCCTCATCGAGTAGTAGCACCGCAGGATCGTAAGCAAGGACTCGGGCAAATGCGAGTAGTTGCCGCTCTCCGGCCGATATGTTGCCTCCGCGCTCGGCCAGCAACGCATCGAGACCGCCAAGCCTGCGAACCAGTTCAGCGGCACCCACTCGCTCGAGCAGGGCCCACAGGTGTTCATCCGTAGCGTCCTCTCCCATGTCCAGGTTAGCCCGGACTGTTCCCATAAACAGGAAGACATCCTGAAGTACTACACCCACAGCCCTACGCAGAGTGGCGACTGGAAGGGTCCTGACATCGACGCCATCGAGCAGAACTCGACCACGATCTGCATCGTGGACACGATTCACCAACCGCAAGGCAGTGGTCTTGCCTACGCCGGTCACGCCGAGCAGCGCGACCCGCTCCCCGGCTCGGACCTTCAAAGAGAGTCCACGCAAGATCGGCTCCCCTTCGAGGTAGGCAAAGTGGACCTCTTCGAAGGCGACCTCTCCTTCGATCGAAGAACGATCCCGTCCGCCATCGCCTCGGCCGACCGAGGCACTCTCCTCGACCCACTCCGTCTCATCGAGAAGTGCAAAGACCCTCTCGGAAGAAGCGAGTCCCGATTGAAGAGAGGCGATCTTCTGGCTGAGATCCCGGATGGGCTGAAAGAAGCGACTCAAATAGTCGAGAAAGGCTACGAGTATCCCAAAACTGAGTGTGGATTCAGGGTCCAGAATCGGCTGAGCCGCATACCAGATCAAGCCTGCCGCGACCACATGACGCATCATCTCGACAAAGGAAAACAAGATTGCATCGAGGCGGATGCTCCGGAAGTTCTCCTCGATGAGCTCGAGGTTCCGACGCTCAAAGTGCTCTGTCGTACGCCCCTCACGTCCAAAGAGTTGGATCACTCGAATCCCTGAGATGCTCTCTTGTAAGTAGCTATTCAGGATGGCTGTGCGCTTGCGGATCTCTCGATAGCAGGAACGCAAGAGCCGCTGGAACCAACCGGTGCCAACAATCAAGAACGGGAGGGAGGCGAAGGTCACCAGGGCGAGACGAAGGTCCAGCCACAGCATCGTCATGCAGATTCCAAACAGAAGGAGCAGATCCGCAAAGAGCATCAGGAAGCCGGCTGCGAACATCTCGCCGATACCCTCCACATCGTTGGTACAGCGAGTCAGCAGGCGACCTGCGGGGTTGCGAAGGAAGAACCGACTGTTCAACCGCAGCAGGTGCCCATGCACCGCGACCCGCAACTCATGAACGATGCCCTGGCCTGCAATATGGCTGCTGAAGCTCTGGATAAACTGCAAGAGATACTGGCTTAGCAGCGCGACGAGGAGCAGCCCGGCGACCACGGTCAATCCCGCCAGATCCTTGTCAGCGATGGGCCCATCAATCGCCACCTTGAGCAGGTACGGCTGCACCAGCTGCGCTGCCGAGACGATCGGCAACAAGAACATCGACAGCAACAGTGGTCTCCACTGCGCCAAACCATAGGGAATAAGCCGCCTGAGTAGACTGAGGTCAGTGCCTGTCCAGCGTTCCTCACTCGGGGCAGTCCTACCTGGGCTCCTCACAACGAGTCCCCCGCGCCAGTTGCTCCTATGCTCTCATCGGACTCAGCGAAATCCTCCGTGAGCCTCTGACGCGCATAGAGGCGCGAGTACCAACCGCCGGCCTCCACCAGGTCCGTGTGCCGCCCCTGCTCGAGGATCTTCCCCTTATCGAGGACGACAATACGATCGACGGCCTCAAAGCCGAGGAGGCGGTGAGAGACGAACACAGCCGTCGTCTTTTCAGTTCGTTCCCTCAGATTTCGAATGATCTGCTGCTCCGTTGCAGCATCAACCGAGGAGAGACAGTCATCGAAGATCCAGATCACCGGCTGCATGGCTGCCGCCCTGGCAATGGTCATCCGCTGGCGCTGACCGCCGGACAGACTCACACCCCGCTCGCCAATGAGTGTCTCCAAGCCGTCCGCGAAGTCTGAGAGGTCCTCATCAAGACTGGCGAGAGTGGCGGCGTCCTCCACACGTCCGGTGAGCTCACCACTGAGACCAAAGCCAATGTTCTCCCGGGCCGACATGTTGAAGAGGAAAGGCTCCTGGGGGACAAAAGCCATCTGAAGGCGAAGCCAGGACAAGGGCAAATCGTTGACGTCATGACCGTCGATGAACAAGCTGCCGCGAGGTACCGCCGCCAGATGCGGAAGAAGCGAGACGAGTGTGGACTTGCCCGCCCCCGAGGGCCCGACGATAAGGACCTGATCGCCGGGCTCGATGGTCAGGCTTACATTGGAGAGCACCTCGTCACCCTCGCCATACCGATAGCTGAGATCCCGAAACTCAACCCGCCCCTCGAGGGGTACGGACGGTGCATTCATCGCCCCCGACACCACCTCTGGCTCGGTCTCGAACAGTTCCGAGAGCCGGTCCATCGCCGCGCGTCCGCGCTGCCACATGCTCACCAGCCAGCCAAGAGCAACCGTGGGCCACATCAGCATGCTGAGATAACCGAGAAAAGCGACCAGATCACCTAGGCTCAAGACGCCGGTGATCACGGCACGCCCGCCGAACCAGAGGATCGCCAGGGTCCCTATCCCCCCCATGCCTGCGACAATGGGCAGCAAGACAGCCCGATAGAGAACCCAGCGCAGATAGGTTCGCCGGTACGCCTCAGACGCAAGCTCGAAGGACTCCTGCCTTGCTTCCTCCCGAACGTAAGCCTGTACAACGCCGATTCCCGCAATCGACTCGTTAGCATGCTCCGAGAGCCTGGACAGTTCCTCCTGCGCATTGAACGACGCCCTGTAGATCCTAGGCCCTATCACGCGGGTAGCCGCAAACAACAGCAAGAGGGGCAGGAGTGCGAGGCCCGTAATCCTGGCATCCAGAAGCAGCATGGGAATTACCGCGGCGAAATAGACGATCACTGTGTTCGCCGCGTTGAGAACGCCTGGCCCGCCAAGTAATCGAAGCGCCATGATGTCGTTGGTGCAACGCGAGATGAGGTCTCCCACAGAGAGTTGACCGAAAAATCGCGGTCCGAGACGCTGCAGGTGGACGAAGAGATCGTTCCGGATCGCGTACTCGACGCGACGGCCACCGTCGAAGATGAGAACCCGAGACTGCACTCGGAATCCAGCCATGAGGACCGCGAGCAGGACAATTGCCCCCACAAGCCAGCCAACTGCCTGCAAGGTCCCCTCAGAACCCATCGCAGCAGCCAAAGAACCGGCGTCAAGCGTTGCCGCCTCCAGCCGATCAACGGCCATCTTGGTCAGATAAGGAATCCCCGCAGTCGCGAGGTTGGTCAGCGTCAGTGCAGCGATGCCGAGAACGTAGCGGCGCCGTTCGTCTCGCAAGTAGCCGAACAGGCGGGGCATAGAATCACGAGGCTGCTGAGCTTCCAAGACCACCTTATATACACCCTGTTATTGTCCGCCGGTGGATCGCAGCTCCCTGCCCGAACTCTTTCACCAGCCGCTAGCTGAGCGCATGCGGCCGAGAAGTCTCGACCAGGTCGTCGGGCAGGACCATCTGCTCGGCGAAGGGCGCGCTCTGCGACG
>CAZEIY010000291.1:0-5648 GCA_964512375.1 uncultured Rickettsiales bacterium
GGCGGTGAGCCTGCGCAGGCGAAGCCCGCAGGAGCCGAAGGCAAGTAGTCACCACTCTTCTGGGATGCAGTACAGGACGCTGCTCACCCCCAGGTTCGCCAAGTACGACGGGCGCGCCCCCCACATTGGGAGGCGCGCCCGTCTTGTATTGTGCTGGTTGCAGGCGCTGTGCAGGGCCTCTTAGGCCTGGCTGACCTCTGCCCAACCGTTTGAGATGACCACTGCACCATCCTGGTTGGAGGTCTCGACTCGATAGCCGTGGTAGCCGGTATCGGTCATGCCTGCGTCATAAATCTTGGTGGTGAGCTTCCACTCAGGCAGCACGGGCTTGGTGAAGCGGACCGACAATCGGTGCAGGCGCGCTGCATCCCCATCGAGGATCTCGTCCACAACGGCCTTGCTGGCAAATGCCATGGTGCACAAGCCGTGGAGGATTACGGTGGGATGCCCCGCTGCCTTGGCGACAGACTCATCGGTGTGGATGGGGTTGTCGTCGAGGCTGACCTGCGCGTAGATAGCGGGCTGGTCCGGTTTGACCGTCATCTCCTGCGTTGCTGTGGGCTCGCCATCGAGCTCTCCGCTGAGGAGGTTGGGGACGTTGCCGAAGACGCTGCCAGGCTCAACTCCGGGGAGCATCTGCCCCCGCACGAAGACGCTCATGCGGGCTTCGACGCGTGTCTCGCCGCCGACGATGCCGAGCATGCGCCAGGCTACGACGCAGCCCTTGCCCTTTTGGGCGACCGATTCGAGGATGCCGCGCAAGTTGACGATCTCATTGGGTCGGAGGGGAGCGTGCCAGGTCATGTCCTGCTCGCCATGGACGAGCCGTAGCATGTCCAGATCGAGGTCGGCGTCACCTACGCACTTGAACATCAAGGGCATGAACAGACGCACGGGGAAGACCGGTGGAGCGATCTGACCGTTGCCGGCAACGTAGCGGCTGTTCGCGTCGTTCGTCGCTGCGGCGTATTCCTCCATGTGTGCGGCATTGGTGACGACATAGTCGGCCATGTAACGCCGTCCGATAGCATCACGCAGATCGACTGTCTTCTTCTTCTTGGGAGCCGCTGGAGCCTTGCCACCCTTGGCCTGCATCGCTGCCGCTGCAGCCTCCCTGTCCATCTTGAACGATGTACTGAACTTCATCATGTCGGACATGTTGTCGGCGCTGATCTTTCCAGCCATGAATGCCTTGGTGCCGTCGACGGTGCCTTGTACGAGGCCGACGATGGTGTCGGCATCGGTCTTGAGCGTGCAGCTGGGCGTGCCGTTCAGTCCCACCTCAACGATGCACTCTCCTCCAGCGACGGTCATGGTGTGATCGGTGCCGCCTTTGATGGCGAAGTGGAAGACAGCCTTCCAGTCACCTGCCTTGTCGGCCTGAAAGCCGAGGGGCAGCATCTCGAAGGCCTCGGCGACCGGATCGCCGGCACCCTCGTCGGGCATCGCCGCTGCGATGGCCGCGCCAATCTTGTCGAAGTCGAAGGATGGGCCCATCTTCATCATGTCGGGCAGATTGTCAGCGCTGATCTTGCCGGCCATGAAGGCCTTGGTCGCATCGACCTGTCCGGTGAACATCCCAACAATGGTGTCCCGGTCACTCTTGACCGTGCAGGTTGGGGTGCCCTGCAGGCCTTCGGAGTGAGTGCAGGCTCCGCCCGAGATGGTCAGGGTCTGGTCGGTTGCGCCCTTGAGGACCCAGTGGAAGTTGGCCTCCCAGTTACCTGCAGCTGAAGCATTGAAGCCACTTGGAACACAGGAAAACGCGATGGTCACCTCGTCGCCGCCGGGGGTAGAGGTGGGAGCCTCATCTTCGAGGCGGGTGATGTCTACGAAGCGCTCGGCGATTTCGTCGACAGTCCAGAAGTCCGTACTCTCCTTAGTGACGCCCGGGGTCTGGTGCATCTGGTACTCGAAAATCTGCTGGCCGTGGACACCAAAGGTCCGTCCAGTGCAGCCAGCACCCTGCTCTGACGCCAGGAACAGCGCCATTCGCGAGATCTGCTCGGGCACCATGTCGTCCGGCACCATGTCGATGTCTTCGGTCATGCGGGTCTTGGCGACCGGAGCAATGGCATTGACCGTGACCTTGGCCTTACGCGCTTCCATGGCAAGGGTGCGCGTGAAGCCAGCGACGCCCGCCTTGGCCGTCGAGTAGTTGGTCTGTCCGTAGTTGCCCAGGAGACCGGCGAGTGAGGTGGTGTTGATAATGCGGCCGCCTTCGCCCTGTTCGACCAGCTTGGCGAACACCGGGCGGGTGACTGCATAGAGTTGCTTGGTGTGAACCTGCATCACCAGGTCCCACATGCTCTCCTCCATCTTGAGAAGGCTCTTGTCGCGCAGGATTCCAGCGTTATTGACGAGGATGTCGATGCGGCCGAAGCTGTCGAGCGCGGTCTTGAGAATGTTCTCACCGCCTTCGACGGTGGCGACGTTGTCGTAGTTGGCGACGGCCTCACCGCCAGCCTCACGGATCTCGTTGACCACCTGGTCGGCCATCGCTGATCCCGCCCCACTTCCATCGCGGGAACCGCCGAGATCATTGACTACGACCTTGGCTCCCTCGCGGGCGAAGCAGAGGGCGTGGCTACGGCCGAGGCCGCCTCCAGCACCGGTGATAATTGCGACCTTACCGTCAAACATTCCCATTGCATTTCTCCAACCAGGGGGGGCGTGCAGACACCTGCCGCTCCAATGTGAGGACGAGATATCTAGGGGATTTCGTGGGTCCCGTCAACGCGCAGAGGCCTTGTCGATGCTCGGTGTTTAGACCAGTCGAGGGTTGAGAGCCGAGAAGCGACTTCCTCAGCTTCCAGCGCGGGTTCGCAGGAGATTCACGCAGAACTCGAGAACTGTGCCAGTCCCTACCTTGCTCTGCCCCGAGTGGCGAGCCTTGCCAACGACGTCCACTTCGGCGTGGCGCAGGCCCTGCTCAGCTACTCCAATCATCACTTCGGCGTCTAGGAACCAGTCGGTGCTTTTCGGGTTGAGGCGCTCCCAGCAGGCCCTGGTGAACATCTTCGGGCAGCCGTTTGTATCCGGGCTGGTGATGTGGAAGAGCCACAAGGTCAGTGTGTTGTAGCAGCGGGAGATCAATGCTCGCTGCCAGCCATCGATGCGCTCCACTCGGCGGGCTTTGGCGACCTCCACTTCCTCTGAGACCAGACGGCGGTATACGCGAATCACGTCACTCCCCTCGATCTGACCATCTCCCCACATGTAGCCGACTATCTCGGCCTCGGGGCTGGCCTGCGCAATTCCTGCGAGTATCCCGCCTCCGTAGCCCCGGTTGCTGGCGAGGTAGACACCTTGGACCTCGTGATTTTCGGCTTCCAGTTGTTGGACGACGGCGCGCGTCGAGTCGTGGCTACCGTTATCTACAAGGACCAGCTGTAGGGGCACCTCCGCCTTTCTGAAGACGTCCAGAATGTCGGCGGTTACCGAGGCGACGTTGCCCTCTTCGTCATAGAGCGGAATGGAGAGAGACAACAGGGGGGGGGCGTGCTCCCCGCCCTTGCCGGAGGCGCCCTGCGTCCGCTTTGATGTCGTTGGACGGTTCACTTCACCCTGCCTCTTTCGGATTGGCTCTGCCCGCACCGTTGCTCAGAATAGTCGCCCTTGAGCCGATTCCGCCATGATGCGGCGTACGGTTTCCCACTTGGTACGTACCCAGGGTGGAAAGCCGTGTTCGCGTCGCCAACTCTGCTCAAGGAAGGCGATCGTGCGCGGATCACCAGGGTAGCCCGACCCGAGGTCGAAGCCGCTGTCCGCTGCCAGGGCGGCGAGTCGCTCATCGCGGGTGGTCTTGGCGAAGATTGATGCGGCAGCGCAGCAAGGATAGGTGTCGTCCGCCTTGTTCTCGGCGATAATCCGCACGGAGCCGGCACCCCGTTCGTGGAGCATGCGCTCGATCTGAGTGCGGTAGGCAGGTATCCCTCGCGGGGGCACTGGCGCATCAACGACGACGACATCCGGCCGCAGCTCAGTCACCAGGTCGACAATGGCGTCCTTGCCAATGTCATTGATGGACTTCTGGTCAATGGTTCTGGCCGAGATGTCGACGGTGCGCCACGCAACGACGATGTCTTCGAGCTCGGCCCGCAGGGTCTGGCGCCGCTTTGCACTCAGCCTCTTGCTGTCTCGTGTGCCTATGGCGCGCAGTCGCTCAATGTCCTGTTCCTTGATCACACAGGCACCAAAAACCATCGGTCCGAGCACGCAGCCGCGGCCAGCCTCATCGATTCCAAGACGTAGAGAAGTCACGAGGGGAGCCTACAAAGGTCACCGATCGGGTGCAAACGAGCCCTGCACCATGGTGCGGACCCTGCTTAGGATGCTTCCGGGGACGCGGGTTGCGCCCCTATTGCTGCGTTGACGCTATCTTGTTCGCAATCCATACTCAGTCGATCCACGTGATGGACTGTGTTTGTTCGAATCCGCTACTACGAATCCACTGCATATTTGAAGGATGGAGTTCCCATGGCGCGCATGAAACTGCTCCTTGCTTTGTCGCTCTCTCTGCTCTCAGTCGTCGCTGGGAGTGGCTGTGTCGACGAGGTCGTAGAGGCAACCCCACTGTTCGAAGCGGCTCCTGTGGTGCGTCTAAGCCCCGGAGTTGGTGGTCTGGGTATGTCGCTCCAGCTCGAGCTGCGGGGTACTAATACTCAGTGGCTTGAGGGTCAGGTCAGCATCGACCTGGGCACCGACATTCTTGTGGCGGGTGTGACCGTGGTTGGTCCGAACCACGCCACTGCGGACATACAGATCCTCGAGACGGCCGCACTTGGTTTTCGGGATGTGACTATTAGCTACACGGGTTCGGCCGGAGAGCCACTGACTACCGTGCTCGAAGGTGACGATGGTTTCCTCGTCGAGCCGGGCGGCATCGCGATCTCGCCCGATCGAGCGCGCCTTGGCGAGACACTTCAGATCGAGGTGACCGGCTTCAACACCATCCTCCAGGATGGCAGCACCTGGGCGGACTTCGGCGATGGCATCTTCGTCAATTGGATGGTCGTCCATAGCCCGACTACGGCGACGGTAAGCATCTCGATTGACCAGCGCGCGGATCCTGGCGATCACGACGTTGTGGTCTTCAACGGCCCGACCGGTTACACGCTGATGGATGGCTTTTTCGTGGACCGGTCCTCTGTCTGCATTGAGATTGATCCTGCGCATGGCAATCAGGGCGAGGTCTTACCCTTTGTGGTGCAGGGCTGCGACACCCACTTCAGTTCATCGGCCAACAGGGACACGCTGATTGATCTCAGCACCAGCATCTGTGTCAACGAGTACTGGCCTGATTGTCAGGATACCGTCGAGCCGGGTGGTGTGGTCGACGTGCTGAGCCCCACTCAGGCACAGGGCACGATGCGCATCTCAAATGGTGCGATGCCCGGCCTGTACGACGTGCGCGCCTATACGGTGGAGCGAGAGGACTTCGACGAAAACGGAAGCCTGGATCCCGGTGAGTTCACGATTCTCGAGGAGGTCATCCTCCATGAGGGCTTTGAGGTGCGTCAGGTGCCGGTGAACTGCATCGACAATCCTGGGGTTAGCTTTGGCTTCAGTGTTTCCCGCAACATCGACAATGACACCTGCGGCATTCAGGAATCGGTGCGAGCGAGCGCTGTCTTCTTTTCTCCGCT
>CAZEIY010000292.1:0-5642 GCA_964512375.1 uncultured Rickettsiales bacterium
GATCGTCTCGCGGACCCAGGCCTTGAGGATCTTGCTGCGCTCAGCACGCCCGAGAAGGGACTTCACGTCCTGATAGAGCGTCGGATCGGCAACCAGCCCCCCCAGAGTGCCGTCACCGCGCTTAATTCCGGCCACCACCTCTTTGATGTCTGCCGAGGCGTCCGTCAGGTTTGCGAGGAGGCTCTGTCCTTCGTCGGTGTAGACGAGGTCATGAATCAAGCCATTCCCTGTCTGAATCTCCTTCACGACCACGTCGATATCATCAGCGGTGGACTGCAATGAAGCGAGCAGGTCGCTGACCTTGTCCTCATAGATGAGGTTGTGTACTGCTCCATCCCCCTCACGCACAGCCAGCAGAATCGCCGATAGGGAGTCTGCAGAGGACTGTATCCCGGCGACAGCAGTGCGAAGTTGTTTGCCGCTGCGCTTGTTGTAGACCAACTCGTGGACGACCCCACGACCATCTTCGACCTCAGCGAGGATGTTGCGCACGGAGCTCAGCATCTCACGAATCGACTTGCCTGCCTTCTCGCCTTCCTCACCCTTGAGCATCTTGTCTATCTGATCACTGATCGAGCGGACGCTCTTCATGATTCCGGGTACATCATCAAGGTACGAGGTCAACTCCACTGGATCGACGGTCTTGAGCAGATCACCGTCCTTGAGTGAGCTGACCAGAGACGAGCCCTGGCCGACCGATACGAACTTGTCGCCGAGCAGCCCCTGCCCCTCGATAGTCGCCACTGAGTCCTCACGGATGCGATCCTGAAATCGCTCGGCCACCTTCAGGCGGACGTAGACCTGGCGGTCCTCAAGATCCTCCGGAAAGGTGATCGAGGTCACCAGCCCCACATCCAGTCCTGCCAGACGTACGGCAGCTCCGGTACGAAGGCCTGCTATGTCATAGAAATTTGCCTGCAGCGCGTAGTTGCGCTCAAAGAGGTTCTGCTCATCGCCAAGCACGAGCAGACTGGCAACGAGAAGGGAAAGGCAGCACACCACGAACAGGCCGACCTTGAGCTCCAATCGCCTCTCTCGTTCCATGCGGTCCCTCCGCGCCTCGCTGCGCGCTAGAAACAACTATAGCAAGGCAGAGCAGCGACCTGGTCTCGCTACGACCCCCGAGACTGCTAGGATCGGCACCATGAAACACCCCAAGAGTTCCTACCTGCCGTCCCTGGCCCTCAGCGTGTTGCTCCTCCCAGCATCAGCCTGCAGCCCCAACGAACCGGCGGACACACCGCTGGACCTCGATCTGACCTGGGAAGAAGACGATGAAGACGGCAACTCCCACGCGGGTGATGCAGAAGAGGTCGACGTGCCCTGGCAGCGCTCAGTGACTATCTCCGGAGCCATGACCGACTGCAGCTACGACAGCATCGACGACTGGCCATGGACGGGCGACAACGACAACTACCGCATCGAGATACCCAACGAAGGCTATATCGAGGTTGTGCTCGACTGGGAGTCCAGCTCCGATCTCGATCTGATGATCTACTTCGAGCCACCAGGTAACACGGCCAATCCCGACTGGTACAGCAACGTAAGCGATAACTCGGGACCCGAGGAGTACCTCTTCGACGACCAGCTCAACCGTGGGGATGACATCGTCGTCGGAGTGGCTTGTGCAGGCGGCGCCGCAGACGACTACACGCTTGTGGTCAACTGGGAGACCTGAGACCGCTCCCCCCCCGGTAGGCGGCGAGCGCCCCTACATGCGCGAGGGCGCACGAATGCCGAGAAGATCCAGACCCGTCGCCAGGCTACGCTGACACAGCAGAGTCAGGTTCAGCCGTGAAATCACCAGCGCGGGGTCTCCGGCACGAAGGACGGGGCAGGACGCGTACCAGCTGTGATATCGAGTGGCTAATTCATAGAGCCAGGTGGCCAATAAGTTGGGCTTGCCCTCATCAAAGGCAAGGCGAACCATTCGGCCCAGATCAGCCAGGTGCAAGAGCAGGTCGCGATCGGCATCTTCGGCCCCGACAAAGGTTGCCTGATCGGGCTCATGCCCCTGGACAGCGGCCTTACGAAGGAGCGAGTACGTGCGAGCTGAGGTGTACTGCAGGTACGGCGCGGTGTTCCCCTCAAACGACAGCATCTTGTCGAACGAGAAGACGATGTTGCTCTGCGGATTGTTGCTGAGGTCAGCGTACTTGAGAGCTCCAAGTCCTACAGTCGTAGCGAGTTCTCGCAGTTCCTCTTCGCCCCACTCCTCACCACGTTCACGAATACGCGCTTCCTGAGTCGCGCGGGCCCGGCGCTCTGCTTCATCGAGCAACTCATCGAGGCGGATCACGTTGCCCTGACGGGTACTGAAGGTCCCCTCGGGCAGCGTCATCATGCCAAAGCCCAGGTGGTCGAACGAAACGCTGACACCCATCTTGCGGGCTGTCGCAAACAGCTGAGCGAAGTGCAGCTTCTGGCGTACATCGGTCACATAGATCATCCGATCCGCCGAGAACTCCTCTAGACGCAACTCTACGGTCGCGAGATCCGTGGTCGCATACAGCGAAGCGCCATCCTTCTTACGAATCAAGAAGGGCGTCATTTCATCTTCGCCCTGCTCATCGCGGAAGAACACGCATACAGCGCCATCAGAATGTTCGGCGATTCCCTGATCGAGCAATCTCTGGACCAGCGGTACGAGACGATCGTTGTAGTGGCTCTCGCCATAGGTGACGTCGAACTGCACATCGAGGCGCTTGTAGATGCTGTCGAAGGCCTCCTGAGATGACCGGCGGAACAGCTGCCATAGCTCGAAGTTCTCAGCGTCCCCTGACTGAAGCTTGCGCAACTCATCGCGCGAGTGATCGTGGAGCGTCTCCTCCTCAGCGGCTTCCTTGTGAAACTTCACGTACAAACGCTCAAGCTCGCCAACCGGATCAGCGGCGAAGGCCTCATCGTTCCGCCAGTTCCGCCAGGCGTAGATGAGCTGACCGAACTGAGTACCCCAGTCCCCGATGTGGTTGTCTGCGATCACCTGATGACCGAGGAAGGTGCCCATACGCCGCAGGGCATCACCGATCACCGTCGAGCGGATGTGGCCAATGTGCATACGCTTGGCCACGTTGGGAGACGAGTAGTCAATAACCACTGTCGACGTTCCGCTGCGGGGAACCGCCAGACGATTCGATGCCAGCGCAGAGCTCAGTAACTCACCGAGGTATGACTCACTGAGACGGAGGCCCAGAAATCCAGGACCGGAGACCTCTACCGCCTCGATACATGGCTCGGCAGGAACATCCAGTGCTTCGGCCAGCAAGGCACCTATATCGCGTGGCGAGCGCCGCAGGGCCTTAGCCAGCTGCATCGCTACAGCGCTCTGATAGTCGCTGGAGAAGCCCGCCTTGCTACGGTCGATGGAGAGCCTGGGGGGCTGCTCGCCCTCGGGCAGCAGCGAGCGCACCGCGACATCAATCTTGTCGGCGAGGAACTCCTGGACGCCTGGCGCGTCAGTGGTTGCGTTGTCATTCACAGGCAGCGGTCTATTGGCGTGGGCAACTGAAGTCAAGCTCTCGGTCGGGACATCACTCCCCGATGTTGCCGTCGATGAAAGCACGGACGACCGGGTCCTCGGCATCCTCGACCTCATCTTTGAACCCGGTCCAGACGATGCGACGCTCATACAGCATGGCGAGTCGGTCAGAGACCCGGAACGCAGAACCCATGTCGTGCGTGACCACAATCGAGGTGACTCCAAGCCGTTCCTGCAGATCAAGAATCAGCTGGTCAATGCGCTTCACGTTCGTGGGATCAAGTCCCGTCGTCGGCTCGTCATATAAGAGCACCTCGGGTTCGATGGCTATGGCCCGGGCGAGACCGACCCGCTTCTTCATCCCTCCACTGAGCTCTGCCGGCCACTTCGTCTCAATGCCTGGCAGGTTGACCATGTCGAGGACTTGCACAACTCGATCTCGTATCACGGCTTCGTCACGCCAACCGTGCTGACGAAGAGGGTAGGCCACGTTCTCGAACACACTCAGTGAGTCAAACAGGGCAGCCCCTTGAAAGAGCATTCCAATGCGCGCGCGAACAGTCCTCATCTCCTGCTCGCTACGACCGCTCACTTCTTCACCGAAGGCCTCGATGTGCCCCTTATCTGGACGGATAAGACCAAGCAGACACTTGAGCAACACACTCTTCCCGGTTCCTGAGCCCCCAACAATGGTGATCGTCTCACCCTTGTGGACCACCAGATCGAGTCCCTCGTAGATCACCGTGGGACCAAAGCTCTTCCAGATGTCACTGAACGCAATAAGCGGCTCGCCCAGCTCTCGTCGCGCGCGACGAGGTCCTCGGCGGCGGTCCTCAGAACGTCTGTCGCCAGCTCGCTCAGTTGATGCAGACACTGGTGTGCTCGCACGAGTCATCATCACAGTCCACCAGGTTATCGTTGTTGTCGTCTATGCCGTTGGCACAGTGCTCGACGATCAGCTGTAGCGGACAACCCACACTCAGACTGTAGCCACCAAAGTCGCTCACGGTCTTGCCGTCAATCACCACGAAGTAGACGCCGCCCGCGGTCGCCTCGAAGACGAGCGTTTCGGTCGGATCAGTGCCCAGGGCGGCAAGCACGCACTCGTCAGCTCTGCATCCACCCGTACCGTCAATCACTGCGACGTCGAGATCAATTCCCGTGCCGAAAATCGCCAGCCCCAGCTCCACGTACGTCTGAGTCGCGTTGGTGAAGCTGTAGACATGCTCCGGCCCGTCCAGGGTCATGCCAGAGGTCACCCCAACCACCCCAGAGCCACAACTCAGAGTAGATATTGCAGTGCCGCACGCCGCGCAGGCTGCCTCGGCAGCACAGTCCGGATCATCACAATCCGTGAGCTGATCGAGATCATCATCGATGGTGTTGCCGCAGATCTCCGTTAAGCAGGCCGGATCGCTCCCGCAGTTCGGGTCCAGACAGTCGACCAGGGTATCGCCATCCTCATCGTTACCGCCAGTGCAGACCTCGGGGCAGATAGCTCCCCAGCAAGCGGGATCGGCGCAGTCACTCAAGCCGTTCAGATCCTCGTCTCCGTCGACGGTGCAGTCCTCGGTCAGGCAAGCCAATGCATTCGTGCACTCGGGGTCCGCACAGTCCACCAGGGTATCGGCATCATCATCGATGTGATTCGAGCAGTTCTCCGGGCAAACGGCACTCGCGCTGCAATCAGTGTCCGCGCAGTCAATCAGTAGGTCGAGGTCATCATCTATGTTGTTGTCACAGATCTCGACCAGACAGGCGATATCACTCGCGCAGTTTGGATCGAGGCAATCGACCAGGGTGTCACCATCCTCATCGTTGCCACCGGTACATATCTCCGGGCAGGCACCCCCCCAACATGCGGGATCGGCGCAGTCACTCAGGCCATTGAGATCCTCGTCTCCGACTGAGCCACAGTCCTCCACCAGGCAGACCACCAAGCTCCCACACTCAGGGTCCGCACAGTCGATCAACAGGTCAGCATCGTCATCAATGTTGTTCGTGCAGTTCTCAGGACAGGCGGTGTCCTCGCTGCAATCGCTGTCCAGGCAGTCGACGAGACCGTCATTGTCGTCATCTACGCCATTGCTGCAACCCAACGCCCCCGTGTTCTCGACAGTTGGCGCAGTGCCGTCGTCATCGTCGTCATCGTCGTCATCGTCAT
>CAZEIY010000293.1:0-5640 GCA_964512375.1 uncultured Rickettsiales bacterium
TCTGTAGACTGCTCGCATGACCTCTCCCGATTCTGCTCGCGCTGCTCTACCTTCTGACGATGAACTGAGGGTTCTCCTGGACGCGATGGCAGGTGGTGACCGAGACGCTCTTTTGTCGTTGGTAGTGCTGGTGGGGCCGTGGCTGTTCCCAGTCGCTGAGCGCCTGCTGGCTGGGGACGCGGGTGCTGCAGCCTCCCTGTGCGAGCGACTCTTCGTACTGATCTGGCGAATGAGCCCCTGCTACGACGGCAATCACGGCCCTCCGCTGGCCTGGATGCTCCTGGTGCTGCGAGAGCTCGCTGAGGTGCCAACGAGCGAGACAGCAGCAGCCTACCCGGCTGACTCCGATGCACTCGCGCGGCTGTGGTTTGGTGAGAAAGGTGGCCATGATGGAGCTTGATCGGTGCAGCGACCTCGAAGCATCTCTTGGGCCATATGCTCTGGGCCAGGTAGATGAGCGGCTGAGCATGAGGGTGCAGCTGCACCTCGCCGAGGGCTGCGTGGGCTGTGCAACTCGCCTGGAGGAGCTTGTTGTTCGCTTTCACCTGGCGGCGCTGCCTGAGCAGGCGGGATCGCTGCCTGATGCCTTTTCCGAGCGGGTCTTGGAAGCAGCTGGCTCAGTTGAACAGGATCGGCCTGAGCCGGTCATTGTCTATCCGCAGACTTCCGAGCGCGCGTTGTTGTGGACCCTGGTGGCGCTGTCGTTCGTGATGGTGGCTGCGGTGACGTTCTGGGGACAGCGACAAGAGCGGGATCTACGCAGCGTCCAAGCTCGATCGGAATTCATGGAGCAGGCGGCCCAGCGCACTGTCGATGAACTGGGCGCGCTGCGGTCTGTCGTCCGGCGCCTGACCGACCCTCGCTCGCAGGTGGCCGATGTCTTCGCGACAGGCGAGGCCTTCACCGCGGTCAGAGCACGCATTCTCTATAATCCCGCCAGCCGAGATCTCTGGTTTCGCGTCTCTGGCTTGCCTCCGATCGATGCGGATGGACGGTACGCGCTGTGGCTGGGTGCTGCGGGCAGTGAGCGTCTTCTGGGCGCGCTGTTGCCCCAGGTCCTCAGTCACGGTGGCAGCTCATACTTCGAGATCTCCGACGATGTCACCCTACCCGTAGCCCTTCGCTTGCATCGCCAGTCGGTTGCCAGCCTCGAAGCGGGCACGGCAGGCGATGATCTGGTGCTCGAGGCAGTCCTCGGGAGCACTACTGACTAGAGGGGTCTCAGCGCTTCGCTCTCTTTCGTTTGCGTAGCGCCTTGCGGGCTGCGGCCCGAACCTTTCGGTTGGGGTCGTCCTGGGTCATCGAACGTAGTCGTATCTCTGCCTTGCTGTCGCTCTGAGAGCCGAGCGCTGTGGCGGCGGCCCTTCTCAGCGCTGCGTCTGCACCCGATGCCGCGCTGATGATGATGTTGAGTTGGCGGGGACCATCTTTGAGGTTGGTCAGCGCCAGGCTGCGTACCTCGCTGTCGGGGTCGAGTTCGGCGCGCTCAGTGATGAGCTCATCTACTCCAAGAAATTGGCGTTCTCGGAGCAGTCGCTTGAGAACGGCCATGCGCAGGGTGGGATCTACCGTGCGGCTGAGTTCACTCCATGCGTCGAGGAGCCAGGATCGGTCGCCTTCGACGATCTCGTCTTCGGCGAGCCAACGATTCAGCCACAGGGATGCGGCAGCACCTCCCGCGACCCCGGACAGCGCGAGAAGCTGTCTGCGATTGGATCCGGTGCCCGGCGCCAGGCGGCCGTCGAGCTCGAGACTCCAGGCCGGGAGACTCGGAGGCGTTGCTGGGGCGGGATCGGACAGTTCGCTGGCGGTAGCAGCCTTGAAGTTGTGCAGTTGGGATATGGCGACGTTGGCGACTCGGGGGTCTGCGTCGGCGGCTCCGGTGAGCAACAAGGAACGTACCGCGTGCTCGTCTCGGCCTTTCAGAGCCAGCAATGTGTCAGCACGTAGCCGGTGCGAGCTGGCGCGCTGCAGCAACCAGAAAAGGAGCTCGATCGCCTCGGGACGTAACGCAGCCCCACTCTCGACTGTAGCTTCCTGCTGCATGTACCAGGCGAGCGCATCCCGTTGGATGGCGAAGGAGGGTTCGTTGATGGCGAACCAGCGTGCCAGGTCTCTCCGGTCCTCGAGAGGTAGCTTTGGCGAGCTCAGGAAGATTGCGAGCGCCGCGTGGCGAACCTCGTCTTCGACGCTCAGTAGCAATGCAAAGGACTTCTCGAGCAGAGGGTCCGCGCTCCAGGAAGCTGGTGGGGTGGGCTTGTCGGATCTGAGGGTGAAGAGCAATTCGCCCAGTCTTCCTTCGTCTGCGAGTACCCGAGGAAGCCTCGCGAGCGCCTTGTTGGTAGCTGATTGCAGCAACGGCCCGATGTCGAGGCGTTGATAGTCTTCCTGGTGACTGGAGCCCCGCAATACCAGGTCGAGGCTGGGGCCGAGCACTCCGCTTCCGTATTGCACCTGGAAACGCACCCGCCAGGTTACTTCGAGGCTCCAGTGCGGAACCGAGACTGGCCAGAGATTGTTCTTAATCCGTTGGTCGACCACTCTGCTTCCATCGAGATAGGTGTCGACCATCCTGGCCTGCAATACCGCTCTGGAAGGAAGATTCAGATCGGCGGGTGGGCTGTGAGCGCCGGCCTCGCTGAGTACCCTCCAGATCTGTTCACACAGCTCTTCACTGAGCCATTCAGCGTCGCTCAGTTCAGGCTTGCGCTCGGCTCGGAATAGCTCCATGTCGACACCTGGATAGGAGCCGAGCACCGGGTGGGCGGGTGGCACAGTCGCGCGGCAGTCCACCGAGATGGGTACCCCCGATAGCAACTGGTCGCCACGACTCGGCGCGGCGTTCAGATCGCTGATGCCCGGGGCAACCAGGAGTGCGGCCGTGAGGATCGAGACGCGTAGGCAGGTCATGGAGCAAGGCTAGATCGCCTGCCTCGATGCTGCATTCTCTAGATCGATCGAAACACTCCAGAAGACGCCTGATCGGCGCCTCGTGCCTCAGTCCGAAGAGTTTAGTTCTGCGAGGAAGACTTCGGCACCACCGCGGGCCAGGCTCTCCTGTGCCGCGACGATGGCTGTGGTGACGGCGGTTCCGTGGCTGCCGCCGCTGAGACAGGTGGTGCCCTTCTCGATGCAGTCCACGAAGTGTCGCATCTCCTCGAGCAGTGGCTCGGTCCAGGTCTGCTGCGGCACGATGACGTCGCCGTGGCGGATGTCCACCTGCCACTCTGCGAAGCTACCGGGGCCGGGCACAGAGCGACTTACTCGGCTGTCATACAGCTGCACTTTGGCTGAAGGTGCGACGTCGTCGAAGACCACCATCTTGCGGCTACCAACTACCGTCATCTCTCGGACTTTGCGGGGGTCCAGCCAACCCAGGTGCAGGTGGGCACCCATGTTTCGTGGGTAGGTCACGGTGCAGAACACCACGTCCTCGACGTCGTCCTGTATGTACGAGAATCCACGCGCCTGCACCGATAGTGGCTCTGCATCGAACCAGTAGTTGAGGATCGAGAAGTCGTGTGGAGCGAAGGACCACAGGGCGTTGATGTCGGCCTGCACTCTGCCGAGGTTTACGCGCCTACTGTGGACGTAGAGCACGTCGCCGAGCTCGCCGGAGTCGATGTAGCTCTTGACCTGGGTGACCGCTGAGTTGAAGCGAAAAATGTGCCCGACCATGAGCACGAGGTCACGTTCTCTGGCAATGCGCTCCAGCTCTTTGCAGTCTTCGATGCGCATGGCCAGAGGCTTCTCTACCAGAGCATGTTTGCCAGCTAGTAGGGAGGCTTTCGCCAGCTCGAAGTGGCTTCGTACCGGGGTAGCTATGACCACCGCGTGGGTGGCGGGATCGCTGAGCGCTCGCTGGAAGTCATCGTGACATTGAGCCCCGCAGCCAAGGCGATTGGCGACGTCCTGTGCCCTCTGTGGTTCCCTATCCACCAGGTGCAAGAGGTCGACGTTCGCCACCGCGTCGAGGTTGCGGGCGATGCCCGGACCCCAGTACCCGGTGCCGATGAGAGCTATGCCGGTCTTCATGGCGCAGAGCCTAGCAGCCAACCGACCATATCGCTGCGTGTAGCGCCAGCGGGCGTGGTGGGTAGGGTCCTTGCATCCTCGGCCGGGAGCACTAAGGATTGGCCTATGGGCGCTACCAACACCACCCGCACCGTCATGCTTGTCGGTGTCCTCATTGCGCTCGCCGTTGTCGTCGTTGAGGGGCTGCTGGTCAGTGACGAAGAGCGCCTCGAACAGCACGTGGATTCTTTGAGAGACTCCTTTTCTTCTGGCGATCAGGCGGCTGTGAAGGCTCTACTCGCCGATGAATTCAGCTACGCCGGGCCAAGGCCCATGGGCGAGGGTGAGCGGGATGAGTCGCTACGCCGCCTCGATGACTTCTGGCTTCAAGCAAGTGAGCCAGCGCTCAACTGGCGACCAAAGGAGCTGGTTGTCGAGGGCGCTGTGGGCCGGGTAGAGGTCAGCGGCAACGTGCGTTTTCGCTACGCGGACACTCTGATTATCTACCGAGTCGATGCGGTGATGGTCTGGAGCCGGGCAGGTGAGGGGTGGCTCCTGCGGCGCCTGGATGTGCCTCTCTTGAGGCCTGGCATTTTCTAGCGGGATCGAGTGCGCTCGAAGGAACGGTCAGTCCAGCTTGCGTTCAGCCCACAAGGTGAACATCTCGGCGATGGTCTTGGCTATCACGTCGGGACGACCCCCTTTGGCCGATCCTCCCTGCCGCGGCCGATATAGCGACGGCACCTCGACCACTCGCTTATTCATGCCGCGGGCTCGAACGAGGATTTCTTCGAGGAAGAACACACCGCGGCTCCTGGGTTCGAAGGAGTCGAATATGTCGCGGCGCCACAGGTGCACCCAGTTCACATCTTGGAACTGGTGCTCGAACAGGGTGTTGCACAGCCAGAGAAACACTGCGGATGAGGCGCGCCGATACAAGGTGTAGTCATCGCGGCTCAGGCGATGGCCTATGACTACATCGGCCCCCTCTTCGGCGGCCTGGACGAACATCGGGATCTCGCCGTGGTCGAACTGGCCATCGGCGGGTACGTAGATGACGTAGCGACCGGCTGCGTGCTGGATGCCGGTCCAGATGGCCTGACCCGAGCCCATGTTGTGGCGATGCTTGACCAGCGAAACCCTGGCGTCGCGCTCGCCAAAGGAGCTGGCTACCTCGGCGCTGCGGTCGTGGCTGCCGTCGTCCACGACGATCACCTGCCAGGAAAAGCGGGCCTTACTGAGGACGTCCACCAGCTCATCCAGGGTGGGCTCGAGGGTGGTCTCTTCGTCGTAGCAGGGCACGACGACCGTGACAGTGGGGGGCGCCTCAGCTTCGCTCTTGCTCACGCGCCGCCTTTGCGTACCACGCAGGGCCCGAGCACCAGCAGGTCCAGTCCCGTGCTGGCCCAGCAGCGAATGGCGTCTTCGGGACTGAGCACCATCGGCTCACCCTTGATGTTGAATGAGGTGTTCAGCAGCACCGGGACGCCTGTTATCTCGCCAAAAGCTGCGATCAACCGATGGTAGAGCGGCGCTGCGGCAGCGCTCACCGTCTGCAGGCGCGCAGAACCGT
This sequence comes from uncultured Rickettsiales bacterium, assembly GCA_964512375.1. Lineage (GTDB taxonomy): Bacteria > Myxococcota_A > UBA796 > UBA9615 > UBA9615 > UBA6601. The sequence goes on from CAZEIY010000293.1 coordinate 5,588, forward strand.
CGACGTGGGTCACGCCGCCCAGCTTCTCGCGGGCAGCCTCGCGCACCGGGTAG
>CAZEIY010000294.1:0-1713 GCA_964512375.1 uncultured Rickettsiales bacterium
GAGTACTCTTCGCATGCGCTTACCGCGACAGTCGATGAGATGTCATCGGTGCCCGATGACTACACCGGAGTTACTCTTTCCTCCCCAACCAGTGACGAGTACGGCATTGCTTTCCTTACGACTCAGGTGACGGTCACCGGCTCAGAGGCTGGAGTCTGTGATGGCACGGTGGTGTCGGACCAGTACCTGGTTACTGTGTTCTAGTCGCAGCACTGTCAGGCAGGACGAAGCAGTCCCCGGGTCGCAGCCGCGGCTCGGGGGCTGCTTTGTTCTTGCGGCTGAGAACCTTCCCGTTGGATGGCTCCATGGGAGGGGCAAGTGGCTGGGTGCATGCCGCGAGGGGACCATTCGCCCTATTCCTCTCTGTTATTCCCTGCTACAAAGACCGTATGCGTACCTCTCTGTTGGCTCTTTCGTTGTTTCTGTTGGTTCAGACCCTACCTTTGGCCGGCTGTGTCGATGCCGACGAAATCACCGGTAGTGGTGTAGGCACCCAGACCCCGGACACCCCAAGCAGCTCCGACGAGGTGGTTCTTCACGAGGATGTCATCCTTGTCGAAGAGTCAGAATGCCTCTCGAGTGTCGATGTCTCTATCGACCGCGAGATCCTCGTCTTTGAGTTCACTTGCGATCCAAGCAGCCTCGGCATTGAGCCCGGCAGCATTGTTGTGGGCGTTGCTGGTGGTGGGTATCTACGCAGGGTGCTCAGCGTCACGTATGACGGCTGGGTGCTCACCCTGAGTACTGACGAGGCGAGTATTGCCGAGGCCATTGAGAGCGGCAGCATGTCGGTGAGCGTCAGCGACCCAAGCCCCGGTGCACGTAGCGTCATCGATTTCGGAAACACCACGCTCTATTACGGTGATGTCGGACCCGCGACAGTGATGGCTAGTCTCGACACGGCCTACATCGACTTCGACCCCTTCCTCGATATGGACGGGCACTGGGAAGATGGCGAGGTTCAGAGCTTCGATTCATCAATAGGGGTCAGCATCGACGGTGATATTCGGGCGACCCTGTCCAGTACCAATGGCCTCCGCTTTGACCGCAACCAGGATATCGCTGGATGGTCCTGGCCCTTCGCCTTCGCCATTGGCCCGCTCCCAGTAGTCGGGCTTATTCAGGTCAAGCTTAAGGCGGGCTTCCGTCTGGACTCTCCTGGTCACATCACTGCAAGGATGGGTGCGGTCGGTGCGCTGAACTACCGCACGGAGAATGCATACAAGAATGGCGAAGGCTGGACCGAGAACAACATCGCCGAGAACAGCTGGACACTGCACGATCCTGATTTCGACGTGAGCACCTCGGCAACCGCGAAGGTCTATGTTCGAGCTGAGGTTACCGGCATGCTCTACGGGGTAGCAGGGCCCAGCAGCAGGAGCGACCTCTACGTCTCGGCTAAGGCGACCGCAGGCTGCGACGGTATTGCATGGGATCTCAACGCAGGTTTCTCGAGCAAGGTGCAGGTCAAGCTCAACATTCTCGATAAGTTCAAGCCAACCAAGACCTTCGCTAAGGCGAAGTTCACTGCTGATGTGGCCTCGGGAACGATCGACTGGCCTATCGACGTAGTCTTGCCCTGCGGTCAGGAACTGATTCGCTGCAATCAGAAGGTCTTCGGTGACTCAGGGATAGGTTATGAGGCCCGGCTGAATGGTTACTCGTGCAACGTGGGCAATTACGACGCACCCGAGGCGATCTGGAAGTGGACCT
>CAZEIY010000294.1:1723-5624 GCA_964512375.1 uncultured Rickettsiales bacterium
TGGACCTCGGGCGCGAATCAAACCGCAAATTGGAGATTGATTGACGCCGTACCTACTCAGGTGAACCACGATGTCATGGTGCTCGATGGAGCCTTGGGACTGGTGACCGCAGAGTGTCTGGACTGGGGTCACAACTCGATTGAGTTCGAAGCCCAGGCTGGTCAATCCTACTACCTGGTGGTTGATGGCTACGACAACGACGCCGGCCCCTTCGAGGCCATGATTGAGTGTGAGAGCGATGGTGAGGTCGGAGCTTCGGGTGGTAGCCTCGGCGCATCCGACCCGTTCTAGCGCTCCTGTGAAGCCTCTGGACTAGCCTCGTGTCGTTGCGAGACGCATCGCTCGGTCTAGTTCTCACCTTGCTGTGCTCCTCGTGTTCAGATGCCCTCTCACAGCCTCCAGGTGTACTCCCCGTACAGGTCGAGGTGACCGCTCTTCTGCCAAGTGCGGCCGCCGGTCCCCCATTGTTCATGGAGCTCTATCGAGGGCCCGAGCCCAGAGATTGGGTCGCGACTGCGGGAGTTCCGGGTAAGACTCAGCACAAGCTGAGCATTGTCCTCCCCCAAACACGGGGCCCCTGGTTGCTGCGGGTAGATAGCCGACCTGCCGGCCTTGGTAGCTACTCACTCGCTCTGCATCGAGTCGGTACGACTCCACCAGGCCGCTTCCTTGCGGCGTCACCCGATCGCTATGAGGGCGATGACTCCTGGTTTCAGGCTACAAGGCTCCAGTTAGGTGAAGCGCAGGCACACAGCATGGGACCCAGCTCGAATCCGCGGGGCGACGAAGACTGGTTTGTCCTCGATCCGCAGGAGAGCCCCCAAGCTCCGGGAGGAAAACGCTAGGGGCCGCCCTTGGCGGTTGAGGGGGACATTGCGGTTCTGTGTTCTTTTGTCGACGAGTTGTGGAGCTTTCATGGAGACCTTTAGTCAGGTTGTCTACAGTGCTATGACTGTCACATGGAGACTTCTCTGATCCAGGTGTGTTCCGTACGAAAGATTCGCTGCACTGTTCTTGTGCTGGTTGTCGTATTGATGGTGGCCCTGTCAGGCTGCAGTCACCTGGGAGACTCTGTCGATCAAGGCGCTACCGGTGACGCGTCAGCCGAGTCCGACGCCCACCCGCCAGGTCCGCTCCACCCCGACACGCTCCTTGTCGACGATGAGAACTGTCTCGATGTCATCGAGATCTCTGACGAGCTCAGGACCATCAGCCTGAGTCTTCACTGCGACCCGACGGACTTCGGCCTTCAGCCGGGTCGTATCCTTCTCGGCTCGACACACAGTGGCTACCTGCGGCGAATCGACTCGCTGGAGTTCCCCGACGACATGCGAGCCATCGCCAGCACCTCTCCTGCCACCCTGGCAGAGGCCTTTACCGACATCGACATTGCCGGGCACTGGGACTTTGGCTCTAGAGAGGTCATCGACTTCTCGGGTCGGACACTGCAGGGGGAAGAAGGTGCCTCGACGTTCATCGCAGCCCCCAGGGGCAGCTTGCAGGTCAATCCCGAGCTGGCCGTCGACGTGAAGTTGGGCTTTCTCAGCGTGAAGAGAGTCGAGGCCATCCTGTCAGTGAACCTGGACGTCGATCTCGACGGCTTGTTCGTCCATGAGGCCAGCGAGGAGATGGGTGGTTTCATCGATCTCGAGACGATCCATCATCCACTGGATGTTGAGGCTGGCCCGACCCGGCTCATCGGTGAGCTCCGCATGGTTGTCCGCCTCGGTTATCGGAATCTGGCCGCCGGACCCGGCTGGGCGCAAACCGCAATGGTGGGCTCAGGTCGGATCGAGATGGGTGGCACCTGGACCCGGCCCGACAGCTGGGAAAATCACTGGGTCCCTGGTTTCAGCGGGGAGGTGTTTCCCCTTGAGGTACACGGCGGCGGCGGCTGGGAAGGCGAGCTGTTCGTCCAGGTGGAGTCCTACTTGAGCTTGCAGCAGGTGGAGGGCTCTTCGTTCCGGGTCGAGGCCTGGAGCGGTGGTGACGCGAGCGGCGACTGTGAAGAGAAGAACTGGACAGCAAGAGGTGGCCTTCGCGGTGAGGCGATGATGCGTCTGGGCTTCTTCGACGACGGGCCGCGAGATGAGCACATGCCCGATCTCGATGAGCCTCTGGCTCCCCTCTCCGGCACGGTTGGTGCTGCCGATGGGCTCTGCACGGATGAGGCCCCCCCTGGTGGTGGGCCTGGCGATGACGATGACTCAGCAGCCGGTGATGACGATGACTCAGCAGCCGGTGATGATGGGGGCGCCGGCGCGGATGACGGCATCTGTGCTCAGGCAACCGCTCTCTCCTGTGGAGAGAGCGTAGTCGGGGACACCTCCGGCCCGCTGGCGGGTGCAGTGATTGATGGCTACGAGGGTGTAGTCGGCAACTACGAGGCCCCCGAGCAGAGCTTCGAGTGGACGGCCAGCAGCTCGGGTTCGGTAGAGTTCGGACTCGTTGATCCCGAACCCATGTCAGTGGACCACGACGTCTTTGTGCTTGATGCGGGCAGCGGACTCTGCCTGGCGGGAGACTTCGTCAACTGGGGCTTTCACACTGTCGCTTTCGACGCTGTTGCCGGCGCGACCTATCTGCTCATTGTCGATGGCTACGACACGGCTGCAGGTGCCTTTACAGCCCAGCTGGACTGTTCGCCTTGAGCGCCCCTCACTGCGCTCGGCACTGCAGCAGAAATTGGTGATGGAGCTCGAAGCCACCCAGGAGTGGGTCGAAGCCCATGCGTACGTGCAGACGCGCTGAGTATTTGTCGAGCACCGCTTCAGTCACCCAGTCTCCGGTCTCCTCGATGATCGCTGCGCTGGTTCGTTGACTGCGTAGGTCGATGGATGAGCTGGTCTCCAAGCCGTGCTCGTCGTCCCGCTCACCACTCCAGAAGTGTTCTGCGAAGAGTCGTTCGCTGCTCCCGTACTCGCCTCGGAAGAAGAAGCGCCCGGACAGGGTGAAGTAGTCGCGGTGGTCATAGTCCCAGGTGCCACGAGCAAGGCAGAGGTCAGCTTGTTCTACGGCCGCGCTGGGCTGACTGTCGCTAAACCAGCCGGCGTCAGGGAGGCTGGGCTCCAAGACCACGTTGCAGCGGGCCAGGATCTCTATTTCGTCGTCTTCCCACATCCCGACCAGCTCGGTGCAGGAGTCCCCACCAGGGCTTGGGGGGGATGCAGGGGGGGGAGGGCTCATCCCTGGCTCTGACTCGCAGTCGAGAGCGGCCTCATAGCTTCCTGCGTCTCCGTTGTAGCCATCGATGACGAGGAAGTAGCTCTCACCGGCTTGCGCTTCGAAATGGACTTCGTTGAAGCCGCGCACCAAGGCTCCATCGGCGAGGCAGCTACCCATGGCGCCGGACAGCACGAAGACGTCGTGGTTCACCACGGTGGGCTCAGCGTCGATCAGCCGCCAGGTGACCCAGCCCGAGCGTTCTGCATAGTAGACCCAGCTGATCTCCGGCCCGCTGTAGTTGCCGACACTGACCGGGTAGCTGCTCATGGTTGAGGTGGTTCCGCTGTTCCAGTCCGAGGTGTCGCCTAGTAGCTGAGCACCGCAGTAGATCCGATCGACCGGTGCGCAGTCTGCGCTCAACTCGTCCAGGCTCGCAGCATCCGACTCATCGCCGAAGAACCAGCGTTCGTCCGAGGTGCCCATATCGGCCGCTGCAGTGGAGCATGCATCCATGCCCATGAGCAGTACAGACATTGGAATCAGCAAGAGGATGGTGTAGCGCTTCATGGTCACTCCTTGGGGTGGAGTGCAGATCTAGCCCGGGCAGTGGGCCAGTGACGTAACAAGCTGTGAGCACAGCTGATCCTTACGGACCTCTCAGGGGGCGATGAGGGTGATCCGTAGCTGGCCGGGCACTGTGTCGTTGCACGTGGCCACGCCATTCATGCCCAGGGCC
>CAZEIY010000295.1:0-5607 GCA_964512375.1 uncultured Rickettsiales bacterium
CTGCGTCAATCGAGCGCCACTCACCTGCGCGATGTGCTCCCACAGCCAGTCTCGAGCCTCAATCATGTAGAGGAAGGGCGTGATCGCACCCAACTCCATGAGAGCCGCGCCAATGCAGGTGAGGTGATCGGTGATGCGACTGATCTCGCTCATGTAGGTGCGGATGAGCTGAGCGCGCCGAGTAGCCTCTACCCCGAACATCTTCTCGACGGTCTCGACCCAACAGAAATTATTGATCAGTGGACTGCAGTAGTTGAGACGATCGGTGTATGGAATTGCCTGATGGTAGGTGTGGTTCTCGCACTCCTTCTCGAAGCCTCGATGCAGATAGCCGGGCACCACATCGACACCGACAATGGTCTCTCCATCTAGCTCGACTGCCATGCGAATCGTGCCGTGCATGGCCGGATGAGAGGGACCGACATTGATCATCGTGCGAGCTGCCAGGTCACCGTCCTCTGCCTCGGGATAGATGCGACGCATCCGCAGCCCACGAGGCAGATCTACGAACTCACCGCCCTGGGTGTAGGGGAGCTTCGGCGTCTGTGCCCCTTGCGTGCTCATGAGGTGGGACCATCCAAATCACGGGGAGCAGGATGGTGGACAGCGCTCGTCTCGCGGGTGCCCGAGTAGCGTTCCTCGAACAACGGCTGCGCTGCCATCTTGTCGTAGTCTTTGCGCAGGGGATGTCCCTTGAACTCAGGATAGAGAAGGATTCTGCGCAGGTCCGGGTGCCCGGTGAACGAGACTCCGTACATGTCCCAGCTCTCACGTTCCATCCAGAGCGCAGACCCATAGAGAGGGCACAGAGAGGGCAACTCAGCGTCCTCTTCGACCGCACACTTCACCCGCAGACGGTGAAAAAAGCGGGTGCTGAAGAAGTGATCGACCACCTCAAAGCGAGGTTCTCGCTCATCCCAGTCAACAACGGTGGAATCCATGAGCATGTCAAAGACCAACTCGCTGTCCTGTTGCAGCCACTGAGCCACCTCGAGACGCTGGTCTGCTGCGACGATGATGGTGTCATCACCCAGTTGACTGTGCGATGCGAGCACTTTCTCTCCAAGGCCCGTGAGGACCCGGCTCATGACCGCGCTCTGTTCGGCTCGTTGCTCGCTGGTATCAGTCATTGAATCGTAGGCCTGGATCCATCAGAGGAGGGGGTGGCGCTCGTCCTGGATCTTCTCCTGGAGCTTGATCAGGGCATCGAGGATCGTCTCGGGCCGGGGTGGGCAGCCTGGGATGTAGACATCCACCGGGATGACTTTGTCGCATCCGGCAACCGAAGTGTAGTTTTGATAGAAGCCGCCCGAGACAGCGCAGGCACCTACGGCTACCACCCACTTCGGCTCACACATCTGGTCGTAGACGGTGCGCAAGATCGGGGCCTGCTTATGCACGATGGTTCCTACCACCATCAGCATGTCGGCCTGGCGCGGCGAGAATCTGGGCAGCGCTGCACCAAAGCGATCCGTATCGTAGTGGTTACCTGAGACCGCCATGAACTCCATGCCGCAGCAAGCTGTCACAAACGGATACTGAAAGAGAGAGAACTTCCGCGCCCAGCCAATGACCGCGTCGAGGCGCGTGGTCCAGACCGTATTCTCAAGAGATTCTGGCCCCGTGTCAGCGCCAGCCCCCAGTTGCACCATCTGCCTTGGATTTACCTCCATTCGAGGGCCCCCTTTCGCCATGCGTAGAACAGACCAACAACCAGAGAAATCAAGAACACCAGCAGCTCAAAAAGGCCGAAGACGCCCAACTCTCGGTACAACACTGCCCAGGGATACAGGAGCACGGTCTCCAGGTCGAACATCACGAAGAGAATGGCGACCAGGTAAAACTTCACCGCCGTACGGCGCTTGTTGTCAGACTGGAGCGGCTCAATGCCACATTCGAATGGCTCTAGCTTTACCGACGGGCTCTCTTCAGGCTTCGGCTTCGGACCAAGGAGATAGTTGATCCCGAGCATCACAGCCATGAATCCGGCGGCACCAAGAACCGCGAGGAGGACGGGCAGATACTGCGCTGTCATCACCTCTCCGAACCACCAATTGGTCATGACTGTCGGGCTCTCGGCGAAACGACCGGAACTCGCTACATGGGCTGCTTTTTACACGCGCACTATCGCCTTGGCAAGACGGTGCCGCCGGCCAGGGGCCAGGCCGAATCATCATCGATGTCCACAGTGCCCGAATCGAAGATGCCGCTCTGCGACGCCTCGAAATGTCGAGAAGTGGTCTAAACTCACCGACATGGTCGACGGACTCATCTCATTCTCTCCCCTTCCCCAGGACGACCCACTCCATGTGGCTCTCTCCAAGGTCGGAGAGTTGTATTCAGCGACCAACTTCATGACCTGGTGGGATGCGAGAGCTTTTGCTGTCAGCGGTCCAGGCGCGGAGACCTGGGACCCCTTCGATCAGAGCCGTGCTGATCTGCTCGCTACCTTCGTAGAACGCCATGTCCTCTGCAACTATGCCTCAGGAGCGGAGCCGCGCTTCGAAGAGCACGTGGCCCGAGTGGGCAGAGTCAACTGGCAGGGCGTACGAGAGGGCCTGCTCGATGCTCTCCGGCATCACCCCGTCTCGGGCGGAACCCGACCGGGCACTGCCGCGGGTCAGTTCTCGCCGCACGCGTTCATGCTTCTCGACGTGCTCGAAGACCAGATCGCAAAGGCGCTGGCATTGAAGCCTGACGACCTCAAGTCCGAAGGACGCTCTCATCTCCGCTGCGCCGCCCTCCACCCCCGGGAGGGCTCGGCCTTCGAGGGGACGCTCTATCAGTACCTGTTCATGGTGTGGGCTCCCGCCAACCGGCGGCTCCTCTGGTTCGACCTGGGAGGAAGTCAGTGAGCCGCAGTGGCAACATCCACCACGGCGCCACCGACACCCACTTCCGCCTGCGCGATCTCAGCAGAGTTCAGGAGGTCCTCCGGGTCTGCGCCAGGCACGGGTTCGGTCAGGTCTTTGCCTCCCCTGCCCTCCAGAAAATCCCTGGTCTCGGAAGCGTGCTTCAAGAGGCCGCTACTATAGAAGGGCGCCCGACACCCGAGAGACTGGTGACCGCGCTCGAAGAACTGGGCCCTACATTCGTCAAGCTGGGACAAATCCTGAGCTCACGTCCCGACGTGCTACCGGCCGAGTACTTCGACGAGTTCGAGAGACTGCAGAATGAGGTCACTCCCTTTTCGGGCAAGGTGGCAGCTGAGATCATTCTCGAAGAACTCGGCGCCGCGCCGGATGAACTCTTTGGGTCCTTCGACGAAGTCCCTGTGGCTTCCGCCTCGATAGCTCAGGTCCATCGTGCAACTCTTCATGATGGACGGCTGATGGCCGTGAAGGTTCAGCGCCCCGGCATTGAGCAGACCCTTCGCTCTGACTTGAACATCCTCTACTTCCTCGCTCAGTTCCTTGAAGGACGACTTGACATGGGGATCACCTCTCCAGCCGCACTCATCGAGTCTTTCGACCGGGCAATCTCTGTCGAAGTGGACTTTCTCGCCGAGGCCGCTAACGCGGAGGCCTTTCGCCACGCTCTGCACGCCACAGATGGCGTGTATGTCCCTGCCATCCACCGATCACTGACCAGCCGAAGGGTGTTGACGATGGAGTGGATCGACGGCGCGAAGCTCACCTCGATCGAGAAGACTGGAGCGGACCGTCGCCTGGTGATGGAGCGACTCATCGAAGCCACCTACCAGCAGATCTTCGTGCAGGGGATCTTCCACGCTGACCCCCACCCGGGAAACCTCGTCGTCAACGACGACTCCATCCTCACCTTCCTCGACTTTGGCCTCACCGGCCGCATCACTCCCGAGATGCGAGACACCCTTGAGGCCCTGTTCGTTGGTGTGATCTTCCGAGACTCCGATGGGCTGGCGCGTACGCTATATCGCGCTGCGAGCACCGAGGCGCGAGTCAACCTGCGCGAGATGGGGGCAGAAATCCGCACACTGCTGGATCGCTACGGCGGTATCGCAATGAAAGACCAGGACACAAGCCGAATAGCGCTCGATGTCCTGGCGCTCGCAGGGCGCTACCAACTCCGACTACCTGAGGAGTACGCCGTGCTTGCCCGAAGCGAAGTAGCACTGGACGGGATAGCTCGCAGCCTTGTTCCCGACTGGGATCTGATGGAAGCCACCCGTCCCTACGCTCAACGACTCGCCAGCGCTCGCCTCAATCCTGAACGAGTCGGCGGCGACGTCCTACGCACCGGCATCGGCGCACTCAGCGTTCTCAAGGACCTGCCGTCACAGGTCGACCAATTCATGATCGACATCGAACGAGGCAACCTGGTGATCCAGGCTGACACGCCGGCTGTCGACCGTCTGACCGCGACCCTCGACCGCATCGGCCGCGCGCTCATCTTTGGAGTCGGCGCATCGGCCTTTCTCGTAGCGTCATCGACGCTCCTGGGCGTGCTCGTGGAGCAGCACGCTCTAGGACAGGCCAGTTCAGCGCTCGGCATCTTGATAATGCTGATCCTGGGCGGCACCAGCTTGCTCGCAGCCAGCCTGATAACTGCGCTCATGTGGAACCTCTTCGTGCGGGGCTGGCTCCAGAGGATCCCCTGGAAGTCAATATTCCGTTACGTCCCAGGGATTCGAAGGCTCTTGCAGCCAGATGTAGCCCCGCGCAAGACAGAATCCAGAACCCCGGCGAACCCAAAACAAGGAGCAGACAGCACGACGCAGCCATCCTCCACCGGTAACGACAATACCTGACTGGACGACAACGCTCCCTCACTGGTAGCATCCGCGGGACCTGTCGGATGGCCTTCCCGTCACCACTCAGCGAGGGGCTACGGGAAGCCGATACACCTAACCCACACTCCCTCAAGATCGTCCAAGAGGAAGCACCCAGAGTAGTTGATGACGACGACCAGCATCAGTGTCCAGGCAGCCCAGGAACACCCTCTCCCCGATCAGAGCCCGGGCAACGTCATTGGCGGCCGCTTCGAAGTTCTATCGAAGCTCGGCGAAGGAATGCTCGGAGCGGTCTACTGTGTCCGCGACACCAAGAGCGGGGAAAAACTCGCGCTAAAACTCATGAGACCGAAGCTTGTCGCGGATGACCTCGACGTCAACCACTTCAATCACGAGATCCAGCTCGCCAAGCAATTCGACCATCCGTGCATTGCCAAGGTCTTTGACAGTGGCGAACACGAGGGCACGCTGTACTACACGATGGAGTTGGTCGAAGGAGGCGAGTCACTTCGTCACCTTCTCGATCGCTACAAGTCTCGTGGCGAGGATCTGCCCGTCGAAGAGGTCCACGACATCCTCGATGGCACCATTGAGGCACTCAAGCATGCGCACAGTGTGTGCATCCATCGAAATCTCAAGCCTGAGAACATCCTCCTCTATGACGTCAAGGACAGCGAAGGGCACCTGATTCGCAAGGTCAAGGTCACCGACTTCGCCATCGCGAACATTGTCAGTCCGACAATCTTCGCGACCTCGTACCTGAACCGAGAAGGAGCCTTCTACCTAGCTCCCGAGATGAACGAGTTCCGAGACAAAGCCGGCGAGAACAGCGACCTCTATTCGCTCGGTGCCATCCTCTATGAGATGTTGCTTGGTGACCCTCCCATTGGCCGCTA
>CAZEIY010000296.1:0-5598 GCA_964512375.1 uncultured Rickettsiales bacterium
CGAGCAGAGGATCACTACCCGAGAGCTTGCGGAATGGCAGGACAACCTTCTTGACCGAGAACATGTTGGGCACAGGCTCTTCGAGGAAGCCCACATCCTCGAGGCTCTTTCCCACCATGAGCAAGGCGGCGATCTTGGCCAGTGGCACACCGGTCGCCTTGCTGACGAAGGGCACCGTTCGTGAGGCTCTGGGATTCACCTCAAGGGTATAGAGCTCACCCTCATGAATGGCGAACTGGGTGTTCATGAGGCCGACCACGTTAAGGCCACGAGCGAAAGCGGCCACGATCTCACGCATCTCATCCAGAAGTTCGTCGGCGACCCCGTAAGCTGGGAGCACGCAAGAGGAGTCACCCGAGTGAATCCCCGCCTGCTCAATGTGCTGCATGATCGCAGCGACCACCACGTTTCCGTCTTGATCGGCGAGGCAGTCGACATCGATCTCTTCGGCATTCTCGAGAAACTTGTCAATGAGTACCGGACGACTGGGATCGATGGCCAGAGCGTCGCGCATGTAGTGTAGGAGCCGCTGTTCCTCGTAGACAATGGCCATGCCGCGCCCGCCGAGTACATACGACGGCCGCACCAACACCGGGTAGCCCAGCTCAGTGGCGATACCCACCGCTTGCTCGACGGCCATAGCCGTGCCCCCGTGCGGCACCCGCGCGCCAACCTCGCGAGCCAACTCCAGGAACGCGTCGCGATCCTCGGCCCTATCAATGGACTCAGGGGGAGTGCCAAGGATATTCACCCCGGCCTCCTTGAGCGGTAGCGCCAGCTTCAGTGGTGTCTGTCCACCGTACTGCACGATGACACCCATAGGCTTCTCGACCCGCATGATCTCGAGCGCCGACTCCAGAGTCAGCGGCTCAAAGAACAGCCGATCCACCATGTCGTAGTCGGTAGAGACCGTCTCTGGATTGAGATTCACCATGACGGTCTGGTAGCCCGCCTCCCGGAGGGCGAGCGCGCCGTGGACACAGCAATAGTCGAACTCGATCCCCTGACCTATGCGATTGGGACCGCTGCCGAGAATGACCACGGTGTTGTTGTTCTCGCTGGCCTCAGGGAGCTCGCTCTCGTCACTCTCGTAGGTGGAGTAGTAGTACGGCGTCTCAGCTTCAAACTCAGCAGCGCAGGTGTCTACCGCCTTGTAGACAGGACGAACAGACGCTGATTCGCGACGCGCGCGCACTTGCTGCTCTGTAGTTCCAAGCAGATGAGCGATCTGGATGTCAGTAAAACCATCACGCTTGGCGACCCGCAGAAGCTCATCACTGAGCCGCTCGAGGCTGCCCGCCTCGCGCAGCAACTCCTCGCACTCCGCCAACTGTTTCACCTGATCGAGGAACCAGGGGTCAATCCCGGTGTACTCGCGGAGCTCTGGCACGGTCATCCCCAGTCGCAACGCATGACGCAGGAAGAAGATGTTGTCCGAGCGCGGCCTGCTGAGTCGTTCCCGAATCGTGCGCACCAGATCGGCGCGAGTCTCTGGTCCCAGAGTGCTGTCCACCTCAATCTCATCGTGACCGTCAGCGCCAAGGCCATGGCGTCCCTGCTCCAAGCTGGCGAGGCCCTTCTGCAGACTCTCGCGAAAGGTCCGGCCAATCGCCATGACCTCTCCCACCGACTTCATCTGAGTACCCAGAGTGGCATCCGCCCCGGGAAATTTCTCAAAGGCCCAGCGTGGGATCTTGGTGACCACATAGTCGATAGTCGGCTCGAAGGCTGCCGGGGTCTTCTTGGTGATGGCGTTGGGGATCTCGTCAAGGCGATAGCCCACCGCAAGCTTGGCGGCGATGTGAGCGATGGGAAATCCGGTGGCCTTGGAGGCCAGCGCCGAAGAGCGCGACACACGAGGGTTCGCCTCAATAATCACCATCCGGCCGCTACGTGGATCAACTCCGTACTGGATGTTGGAGCCGCCCGAGTCGACCCCTATCTCCCGGATGATGGCTAGCGCAGAGTCCCGCATCCGCTGGTACTCGAAGTCGCTCAGTGTCTGCGCCGGTGCCACGGTGATGGAGTCACCCGTGTGCACGCCCATGGGGTCGAAGTTCTCGATACTGCAGACGATAACGACGTTGTCCTGCAGGTCGCGCATCACCTCCAGTTCATACTCTTTCCAGCCAATGATCGACTCTTCAAGGAGCACCTCACCTACGGGAGAGTTGCGTAGTCCCCAGTCCACAATCTGCTGAAACTCTTCGCGGTTGTAGGCGATTCCACCACCGGTGCCACCCATCGTGAACGAGGGGCGGATGATCGCAGGGAAGCCGGTATCTGCCACCAGCCGTTCGGCGTCTTCCATGCTGTAGGCGAACCCGCCGCGCGGCATCTCAAGGCCGATCTTGTCCATCGCCTTCTTGAACAGGGAGCGATCCTCAGCCTTGTTGATGGCCTCAAGATTGGCGCCAATGAGCTCAACGTCGTACTTCTCGAAGATGCCCCGACGTCCGAGTTCAACCGCGCAGTTGAGAGCGGTCTGCCCGCCCATCGTTGGGAGCAGCGCTGAAGGCCGCTCCCTGGCGATGATCTTCTCGACAGCATCCGCGGTGATCGGCTCGATATAGGTGCGATCAGCCAGCGCCGGATCTGTCATCACCGTGGCAGGATTTGAATTAATCAGGATGACGCGGAAGCCATCCTCCCGCAGCGCCTTGCAGGCCTGCGTACCGGAATAGTCGAATTCACAAGCCTGTCCGATCACGATCGGACCGGAACCAATAATCAGAATGGACTCAAGATCACGACGACACGGCACGGTATTGCGTCCCTCCGATCAGCTTCCGCGAAGCTGCGTGGTGCGCCACGCTTGATAGCTGTAATGGGGGGGTACCGCAAGAGGTCAGTCCCAGCCGAGCGAAGGTTCTCGACTCCCTCATCTAGGAAAGGCGACCAGCGCATCATCCCCGACACCAAGCCCACTGGGGAGTCTGCTCGGAAGGATGACCCGAAGCTGTCGGAAGAGTTCCAGTTCGCCTTCGTCCGAGACGCTCTCAATCTGAACTCCGCTGATCTCTCCGATCCTCGCCTCGACCGAAGGCCCACCCTGGTCAGGAAACCACACGAGGACTGACGAATCACTCTGCAACTTGCTGACGAGCTTCTCAGGTACCAGGACCCAGACCACCAGACGTCGGTCATCCATAAGCCTGTAGGTCGACACCTGGCTCCTCGGATTCCAGGTCTCACCGACATACGCGTTGACCTCAACAACAAGGCCATCGGCAGGACTTAGCAGGCGCGAGGCCTTGATAGAGAGGTCGAGGGTCTGAACCTTGTCAACCAGGTCCTCGTAGAGTCGCTGCGTGAGCCGGTCTTGCGCGAGGCGCTCGGCGGAGCGGTTGCTCGGCTTTCGATTTCGTTGCTGCAGAATCGAGATGGCTACCCTGGTTGCTTCTTTCTGACCACCTTCATCCACGGCCTGTTTTAGTCGACGGAGGTCCGTATCCTGCATCGCCACTTGAGGGCTTATCGCACTCCGCCGAGCTCGGGCGGACCGGTCGAGATAAGCAGGCGGAGGCCCACCACGGGACAATCGGCTCGACGGCAAGCTTCGCCGCGCCCGAGCACGCTGAGTCTTCGCCTCCCGAAGTCTCTCCCGCAACGACTCGGACTCGAGCATCCCGAGGAACTGGCCCCGGTGGACCCTATCTCCCACTTGTACCCCTAACTCAATGATCGTCCCCGAACGAGCAAAGCTGAGACCGATATACTCATGTGCGTCAGTCAAGCCCTCGATGACCGTGCTCCCGGCAGGAGCTCCCGGAACCGTCAGTTGCTCCGTTGCGACACTGCCTGCCACCTCGCCCACCCGTCCCAAAGCATCATCAGCGGGGCCACTACAAGAGAGCAGGGTCGCAACGAGTAGGCTGCAAAGAGCCCTACACAACGAGCGGCCCCAGCCGAGCAGTTTCAAAGAAACGGAAGCTCTCACAGGTTCATACCCAGACGGAAACCGGGAAATGGGAGCGCGGAAGGCACAGCCTCTCCGTCGACAACAACAACCAAAGGCACGAGTCCGATCCCGCCGCTCACCCACAGCCCTATCGGAGCATCGTAACGAACCCCCAGCAGAACGTAGGGGAGCACACGCGCAAGACCCTGCCCTGCTGCGGACACCCCTTGTAAGTCCACCTCAGTCACCAAAGCCCCCATCTGGACGCTAATCCCAACTCCAAAGAGTGGCGTGAGCCGCCAGGGATTGGGCAACACCTGCGCCTCGGCATATAGTGCGAAGATGCCGCTCCCCTCTCCAGCCCGCAAGACGCCCAGCCCACCTGCTCCACCGCCCACGGCGACAGCCCAGTGCGGCCGACCCTGAACGGCCACTCCCAGGCCCAGCGTCGGACCGACAATTCCCAGGGCGATGCTGCCCTTACTATCGGCCCGAGGATTCGGACTGGACTGGCTACGCACGCTGCTCGCCCTTGCATAGGCAGCAGGCTCACGAGAGCCCTCCGCAGCCGGCTCCGCCGTACTGGGAGGAGCCTGATAGGAGGAGGGTGGCGCGCGGTCATCGTAGGAGTCCGGCCCAGAGTGGCTCTGTTGCTCGCGATCTCTCCGAGCCAGAAGCGACAGCGACTCCTTGAGGTAGTTACGAGCCGAGACGTGATGCGGATCAACTCGCAACACCTGCTGGAACAAGCCAGCAGCCGACTCGAACTCACCTACAGCAAAGAGCTGGTAGCCCTGTGCAAACAGATGCTGCACGGAGAGCTCCGTCTGCTCGTGCTCGGCCCGCAGATCACCAGACAGCGCTAGCACCAAGACAAACACGAGGAAACATGGGAGCGGCCAGTTCATCGCTGCAGTGTACTTCGAACCCGACATAGAATTTGGTCTACACTCTCAATCGCCATGAAAGGCTCACACCTGCAGATAGGCTGTTCCGCTCTGATTGCAACCGTGCTCCTCGCACCGCGCGGTGCTCTGGCCTATGGCGAGGGGAATGGCGACCTTCCCAGTATGGAAGAGCGTGCAGTCCATCTCTTCACTGATCGACTCCGGGTCGATCCGGACGCGACCGACGGAGAGTTCTCAAGCTACTCGCCGGTCGCACCGCTCATCTACAACGCCGATCTCGCGGAAGCTGCTCGCTTCCATGGGGACGATATGGCGGAGAACGACTGCTTCCAGCACGAGAGCTGCGATGGCACTGGCTTCGGAACCCGACTGGAGCGCTTCTACAGTGGCTTCGCTATCGGCGAGAACATTGCCATGGGTTCTCCCAACTCCGAGAGCGTCGTGTTCGAAGGCTGGCTCTACTCGCCACCACATAGAGACAACATGCTCAGGAACGATTGGCGAGAACTCGGAACGGGCTATGCCCAGGACGAGAGCGCTGTCCCCTTCTGGGTCCAGGACTTTGGTAGTCGCGGCGGAGAGGTCGAGCCAATCACCACCTCGGCCACGCACTGGCCGCTGCGTCCGACGGTCGATGCGGATCTTCGCTTTTATCTCGCCGTCTACGACCCCGAAGGTGAACCCGAAGATGCCGAATTGTTCTGGCGGGGCGAGCTGCAACCGATGGAGAGCGACCGCGGCTCAGAGGGCCGCCAAACCTACAGCCTCGATGTAAGCTCGGGACTTGAG
>CAZEIY010000297.1:0-5574 GCA_964512375.1 uncultured Rickettsiales bacterium
ACTTTGGATGATCCTCAGTTCCTTCTGCCCCGTCACCCGAATCGAGTCGATCGACGCTCCCCATCCACCAGGCATGTCCGGGTGGCCGTCTGCAACGAAGTGCCGGACCAGGATCGGAGCGAGTAACTCACGGACCATACCCACGCCGAAGTTGTCCTCGACGAAGATCTCTCGAGCTCCGTGCTCCTTTGCCAGGAGTGCGATCTTCTCGAGGGTCTCGGTTGAGTAGCCGCCCTCCAGGCCACCGACGTACTTGACGTACAGGTACCCGTTCATGTGGGATACAATCGCCACGCCGGTCTTATCCTTGCCCTTTCCGCTTGGATCCACCCAGCACTTTGTGCCACTGTATGTTCGCCAATCATCTGAATACATTATCGGCGAGTAGAACCCATCAACACCAAAGCCCAGACTTGGGATCTCGTCGATCCTGGTCGTGCCCCCACGGTCGTTGCTCTTGCCCCAGGCGATCGTCAGCGGAGCCTTGTCTCTCTGCACTGGGAAGACGATGAAGTCCTCGAGGCGGAGCGGGTACTCAAGCCCATCTGCAAGATGAGTGAGCATCTGGTACTGCATGGCGAACGTCGAACGTCCCTCTGAGGCTTCTCGTTCGGTGAGCTCCTCGTGGGTGAACCTTTCAGGCCACACCGCATCCCCAGGGCTTGCCTTGCCTGAACTGAGGGCGTCCTGCAACTCGTCCGATAGGTCATCAATACGCTCCTCTTCTGTTGGGAATCTGGCCGGCCATGCTTTGAACACATACCCTGCCTCGGTGAGCTTGTCATAGAGAGACTCCTGGTGGTGAGGTGTGCCGAGCATCACGATCGACCCACCTGGGATCAGCACGTTCTCGAACTCCTTCACCTGTTCACGCAGTCGTTCACGTTGTTCCCTGGTCAGCGTGTTCTCTGAAGTCTCGGCATCGTCGCCGACGATTGTGTTCGCCCGAGAACCTGTGATCTGACCCGTCACACTTGCAGCTGTGAACGATGGCGTCCGGTCATTGTCTGCCGGCCCGACGTCGAACTTCGTCGCACTGTCACGTTGTCCCTTCTTACGCTCCGGTCTCAGGTGTTGCAGGAACGTGACTTGCCCGATCCAGCGGCGAAGCATGAAGAGGCTGTCTCTCGAGTGCTTCTCTGACTTCGACACCAGTAGGATCTTGTGCTGTGGATCGTTGAACAACACCCAGGCACAGTAGCCCAGGGTCACCCAGGTCTTACTCGCACCACGGAATGCTCGAACACCTCGCCGTCGTGGTCCGTCCTGGAGCCACCTGGCGATCTGCTTCTGGTGTTCGGCCAGGCTTGGCAAGCCGATCTCTTTCCACAGTTCCACGCAGAAGAACTCGAAGCTGGCTGACAGCTTGAGAACGTACAGCTCGAGCTGTTCCTCATCCATCACTTCGAGGGTGTGCACGGTGCGACCTCCACGTTGTTCTCCCGTGCCCAGTCGAGCACATCTGGGTCATCCTGGAGTAGAACACTGAGCTTCTTCAGTGCGCTCTCTGCGACCTGTTGGCACCGGGATCTCGATATTGGCTTCCCCTCGACCATGGAGATGTGCTGTGCGATTTCGCCCCAGGTTGGTTGGTGCCGTTCCTTGGTTGCCATCTCGCGCTCCTGTCTAGTTTGGTGGACTTTGATATTGCCGCTCACCCCGCGACCGAGCCCGAGGCGGATGTTCCCTACTCCCACGATGCGGGGTTCGCCCGTGCGTTTGACCGTCACATTCATACCCTCCCGCAGCCCCATCGCGCGAAGCAGTGGGGCGTCGGCCCCGACCACTGCCACGATGGTGGCGGTGTCCCCAAGAGTCAAGGTGTCCAAAGTAGTCATAAGGTTTCCACTTCCGCCGACCACTCGACCGACGAGAATCGGCTCGGGGTGTTGACTTTGCATTCCCCCCAAATGATTGCCGGTGACCATTGCGACACATCCTTGCGTTGCATGTATTGGGGTTGAAGTGGCCCCATGGTACCCGCGTTGGCGTAGTAGTACGGGGTGAGCACCTTGGCCGTTCTCCGGCATTGACTCACACCTCGAGGTCGGTGGGTGTGCCCCCGACACACGAGTCTGTGTGCATGTCCACCGCAAGCGTAGGACATCTGGAACGCCTCGAGCTCGTCACTGTTCTGACCTGCGTCCCACCCATGAACGAATATCACCTGGCCCAGCTGCAAACATCCCCCCTGGCTGTGCACCGATGGCTTGACATATGGGTGCTGCTTCCATCGTTTGAACACCTTGCCCCACTCGCTGTTGTCCCAGTGGATGAGCGACCTGGTACGCCAGTCCGTCCTCCGGCTGTCCGGGATCTGGAGATTGTCGTCATGGTTACCTAGCATCCAGTGGAGCCGGCACCCCCTGGGTAGTGCTTTGCGTATCTTCTCTAAGATCGCCGCACCTGCCTCGTACTCGTCTGCCAGGGTGTGCTGATGTTCATCAGGGTGAACAGAGCCAGCGGAGCTCTCGAACAGGTCACCCAGGTGGATGAAGTCAGTGAGCCCCTTTGAGTCCTCGAGCTTACCGATTAGCTTGTCGATGGAACGCTTATTCTCGAATGGTGCATGGGTGCAAGATATTGCCGCCCACTTTGCCATCCGCTTGTTGGCCGGCACGACTAGCCTTCGGCCTCCTGGGTCTCAGTGGAGAACCCAAGGTACCGGATCGCGTTGATCGCGACTCGCGGGACAGCTATGCAGTAATCATAGGTTTCATTGGCTGGCTTGACAGCCCCAGCGATGACCACGAACCCCTCCTCATCGTGAACCAGGAACCCGCATTGGAAGATACGCTGCGGTTCTGGTAGGTCGTAGATGTTGATATCCGCGTTGTCTGCGTTCTCACAGGAGTCGACCCAGTCAACGAAGACGAACGGATAGCCGTCACGTCCTGGGATGTTGTCTTGTTCTGCCATGGTTCTATGCGATGGCCGCGTCAGGATCATCGCTGATCCTTGGCAGTTCCGCTCCTCGGAGCTTCATCTCTGCGACGATGTTCCCGATTGGGTTGTTTGTTGTTGTAGCTGCTGTGATCCCACAGTCCTTCAGCCTCGCTCGTATCACGTTCAGGTCGGCAGCCGACACGGGAGCCTTCACCAGGTTCCCCTCTTTGTCGAGGGTCTCACGACCATTCCGAAGAATCTCCAGCAGGTGTTCATCGTAGATCTCGCTCAGTTTCTCGAGGTCACTCATTTGGGGGCTCCTACACGTTGGAGTGCATCATTTAGGGCTTCCTGGTTATCCGCTCCACGGTAGGTCTCTGCGATCTCCCGCACGGAGTCACCATTTGAACCGAACTCATCAACCACCTCAGCGTCAGCATCCAGCCCCCTGGCCTTCAGCTCATTGAGGTCTCTGAACAGATCTGGGAATGCGTTCTTCGTTTCTGTCCATGCACTCGCCCGGTACTTCGTGACCTGGTTCTTCACCCATTCCGACGCTGGTGTGTTCTGTGGCCGGGCTGCGTTGCTTGGCTTCTGGCGTTTCATCCGTAGCCATGCCTGGTGGTACATCCCGGCGTGTGGCTTGTCGGCGGTTCGTTGGTCTGGGTGCATGATGTACGCCTCGAGCTTCTCTTTGAGCGTCCAGTCCACCAAGCCCCCAACGTCGTCGACGTACTGCCTGGTCACCTGTCCGGTCCGCATCTGGTAGTAGTCGTATGCGGTGTGATCATATTCGACGTTGTTCCGTTCGTAGCCAGTCAAGTCCACCCCGTCCTTCTCCTCGTTTGGATTCCGTGGTGGCATGCCGATCTCACCGATCGCCAAATACACGGGGTCGGCGGTGGATTCGGAGATCCGCATCGGCGAGGTGAGGTTGAACCAGGGGATCCAGAAGTCCGTCTCCGGCACGATCTTGCTCATCTCTTCGCCGATCGCCGTGTACCTTGGTGCTAGATCTTTGCTGTCACCCAGGTAACTATTCGCACGGTATGTGTCGAGCAGCGTTCGGTACTCACGCATCACTGGATCGTCGATCCCCCCGAGGTTCCTCTGAAGGGAACCGTATGGCGTTGTCACGGATTGCGTGAGCCGATTCAGGTACTTCTCAAGTACCTCTGGTGCTGTCTTGCCCCGGTCAATAGCGTCCATGAGGTCAGAGAGACCCTGGAGGAAGCTCTTGTTCTGGAGCTGGCTTGCCATCGAGTAGACCCCGGTAGCCATGAAGCCAAGCTTCGCGTCATCACCTCCGAGTCCCTCGTGTGCTGCCATGAGTTCCATGGTGTCTGCCATCGCCCCGAGGGCCATTGCATATGGGTCCATCTTCACGTAGGAGAGGTACTTGGGCCGCCCATCAGGGTGATTGCCGATCTTTATCGAGTACGGCCGCCACCCTGTCTGCCACTGTGCGGCCCGCTTTCCTGGGTCGGTTGGTCCGGCTCCCGTGATAGTGCCCTCAGCTGCAAGCATCGCACCACCACCCCAGAGCACGATCGCCCCGGCCATCCGGCCCCTGGCCTCTGCTATACGCCTCGGGTCACCACTTGCCAGGTCTTGCATGTGACCGCTGTGCATCCGTGCTATCTGGCTGTCGGGGTCGATCCTGAACTCCCCACGGAACAAGCCCTTCTTGCCGAACACCAGGGACTGGGTTCGAGCCCCCACCTCTGCAATGACTTGCGTAGGGAGTATATACCCGCCGACTCGGGTCATAATGTTCCACGGTGTTCGGAAGAACGGAACGATGACACGTCCACCTGGGATGACGTCGATCGCAGCTTGGACCGCCTTGCCCTTCGGTCCGAGCTCACCCTGGAACACGGCACGGGTTGCGTAGTCTTCGGTGTGTGCCACAAGTTCCGAGTGCCTCACATCCATATTCGTGTCGACATATTTCTGTGCCTCTGCGAGCATCTCTGTCGGGCTCTCGAGATCCTTGATCAGCATGACTTCCTTGGTCTTCGGGTCGATCCGCCCATCACTGACCCGAGCCGTTGTCATCGCTTCCTGGCGGATTGCGTCTGCGTTTCGTATTCGCCCGTCATTGATAACCTTGTCGAACTGGATCTGGAGTCGATCATTCACTGCGGCCTCATGCTTACGCTTGAAAGCTGCAATCCTGCCCCGTGAGGCGTTCTCAGGAAGTACGCCGGACGCCTTCGCCGACGTGATCAGCTTGTCAAACTCATCCTTATAGAGCTTCGCCTGTAGTGCAGTTCGCCCATTCACCTGACGGAAGAACTCGTCGATCGTCATAATGAACCACCCTGGTAGACGGATACCCCTGCCTGACCAGTTCACCAGTGCCCGATAGAGTGGTGGGCCGCTGTCTGTATGCCAGGCTTTCATCCCAGCCCCCATGCCTTCCACGCCCTCAATGAGTTCACGTCCAGGCATCAGTGTGCCGACTTCGCTCTTGGCTGTCCTACGCACATACTGCCAAGCAATCTTGGCGTTGTGGTAGTTCCTTACGAGGTTCTGCAACGACTCCTGGGCGATAGACCAGTCGCCTTTTGTGACTCCACGCAAGACTCCACCTGCAAACTTCTGTGTACCTTCGACGGCGGTAGTGAGCACCGGAGAGACGAACGAGATCCCGGCGAATGTTGATGGGCTCGAGAGAAGGGAGTT
>CAZEIY010000298.1:0-2266 GCA_964512375.1 uncultured Rickettsiales bacterium
ACAATCATGGGCTCTTCGTAGGTGGTTGAGTCGGAGGAAATTCACCGCTCATGCTTTCAATTTCGAGGCTTCGTTCGGGGGCGGGGTTACCCAGCCGCGACAGGGCGAAGGGCCTTGGGTGGACCCCCTCGCGGAGCGCCTCTTCGCCGCTTCGAAATCGGAGCCAGCCCAGGTATTCGTTCTGGAACCACTGCTCGAAGGTCCGGTCGGTCTGTCCGTCGAAGATGGGGCGGTAGTTTTCATCGCGGATTCGGCGTCCGGTGATCCAGTCCCGGAGCCGGAACCTGCTTCCATCCCAGACGCCGAACTGAGAGTTGCCAAAGGACCACGAACCCAGGTTGATGTACGTCTTGCCAGCGTCGTTTACGACGATTCCTGGGAGGTGACTGTGGCCGCAGATGACCGTGTCGTAAACAGGATGGTCCTCCAGGGATGCCAGGGCCGGCAGGGTGATGCCCATGGGGTCACCGAGGACACCGCGGGTCCAGAGGTGTACCCAACTCTCCCAGCTGCGTCCCATCTCCGGTCGAGAGAGCCTGGGCCCAAGCCAGCGGACCAGCCGGGTAGCCCGGGCGATCCATAGGAAGGCGTAGTGACAGACGCGGTTACTGAACGTGTAGTTGTCGCGCAGGGGGAGACGAATCCAGGTCTTGAAGAGCCGCTCATAGAGCATCATCGTTCGGGCCCAGAAGTTTGATTCCTCCATGTTGTCGCCAATGTAGACGTCGAACTCGTAGCCGTGCACTGCGAGGATGTGCTTGTCGATCACCACCTTGGTGCAGAGTTCCCACTTGAGGATGTCCTTGAAGAGCAGGATGTCGGGGTCGTGGTTGCCAAACACGTAAACAACCCGGATCTCCTCTGCGAGACGGGTGAGCGTGGTGATCACTTCTTTGTGAGCGCGCATGATGCGACTGAAGTACCAGGCCTGTTCGAAATCCAAGGCATCGCCAAGGATGATCAGCGTGCTCGCTTCGCGACGCACCTCGTCGAGGAAATCCAGAAAGTAGCGATCCTTGGACTGGAATGCATCGGCATGAGAACCGTCGCCCAGATGAACATCTGAGACAAAGTACACCTTGCCGGCCCCAAGTCCCTGGACTTGAGCCGTGCCGGTAGCGTCATGCTGGTCTGGATTGTCGGTGCTCATAGTGATTGAGGCAGCAGCCTAGCAGTCTGAATCCTGCTTTGCCCCAGCAGGGACTTTCTGCAACCATGGCTGTCGCCGATGTCCGGGCTTCTCCAACGTTCGCCTGCTCTACTGCTGTGGCTTGTGCTGCCACTGACCGTGGTGGCGTGTGCGCGGATCACGGATCGCTCGATGTATGCCTCACTAGGGGACGATGACTCCGCCGATGACGACGACTCTGCTGATGACGACGACTCTGCTGATGACGACGATTCCGCTGATGACGATGACGACACAACGCAATCGGACTGCGATGTGTCCTGGCTGGTACCGACCGAAGAGCCTGTCTCTTTTGCTTCTGACCTGATACCGATCTTTCTCGATCACTGTAGCGACTGTCACACAGTCAAAGGGCTGGGCAAGCTCCATCTCAGCGCCCTCCAAGCCTACGAGAATCTGGTCGGCGTACCCAATCTGCTTGGCTATGAAGATCTGCCTCGTGTTGAGCCGGGCGATCCGCAGGGCTCCTACATCATCCACAAGCTCATCGGATGTGGCCCGACGGATGCTATTTGGGGATACTTTCAGGCTCCGATGCCCCCGCCGGTGCCCGACACGGTTCCTTTGGAGGCAGATCAGATCTCCTTGATCTACTCGTGGATTGCCCAGGGTGCGGAGGACAACTGATGTCGTCGACTCCGTTTCGTGGCTTCGTTGGCTTCGTCTTTGTTCTTGGGGTCTTGGTTGGTTTCCCTGGTTTGCCAGCGGCAGCTCCTGCCAACCAGGGCGGCGTTCAAGCCACTGGATTTGCTCCGTCTGCAGACGATCTGAACTACCTCAAGGGCACAGGAACGGGGTTCTTCCTCGCGGGCTCAGCTCGCAGTGAATATCGCTTGCTGCAGTTCCGCTCGTCCCGAGATGAAGTGGTCACGCGGCAGCTTCTGTGGCAGAGCTTCCGATTTTCTATCCGCGATGACCATCCGCGCCGTCGAGTCTCATTTGAGACGGCGATTCGAGGTGGTGGCGACTTGAGTCGGCCCGGCTTTCACGGTGAGGTTCTCTATGCATTCGTGGATGTCGCCCCCGCCGCCCGGTGGGCCAGCTTGCGCTTGGGTCGGCAGATGCTGGCTGTGGGTG
>CAZEIY010000298.1:2276-5546 GCA_964512375.1 uncultured Rickettsiales bacterium
TTCAACTTGCACCATCTGGGCGTTGAGGTGTTTGGGGGAGTGCCTCTGCGCTCTCGCTTTGTGGTGCTGCCGGAATCGGTGGAGCGACCCACCGGCTGGGGTCGTGACTGGACCTGGGGAGTCGCTCTTCGGGCCATCAATCTGCGTTTTACCCAGATGCGGATCGGGCTCTCTGAGCGCTTTCGAGAAGGTGAACTCTCTCGGAGGCAGTTCACTCTCGATTTTCACAAGGGTATTGCGGGAAAGGTCAACATCCAGAGTGAACTGGTCGCCGACACCCTGCAGCGGCGTGTTGAGGAGTTTCTCATTGCCGTGGACGCTCGGCCGGTCTCGTGGCTTGGGCTTGGCGTTGATTACGAGCACTGGCATGGCAGCTTTGGTGCAGAGGAACTGTTCTCGGTGTTTGCCACGGATCCCTACGACGCGGTGCGTGGCCAGGTCCGTCTGAGTCCGCTGCCGTGGTTGCGATTGCAGATCGCCGGCGGTGCGCAGATCTATCCTATGGCCGTTACCCAGGACAATGTGCCCCGAGGTGAGCTGGGGCGGGCCTCGGCCACTCAGCGCTTTGTTGTCCAGATCCAGCCCATGTCGTGGCTTACTGTCGAGTTCGGTGAACGAATCCTACTGGGAACGGGTGGAGAGAAGCAGGCCCTGCATCTTCAGTTGAGGGTTGCAGCCCCGTCGCGTCGCCTGATGGTGCGTTTGTGGGGGGATTTTCAACACTATGGCTTCGGCCTCCAACCACAGCTTGAGGGCAACTACGGCTCCGCGTCCGTCGATGTCCAGTTGCGTCCGGTAGCCTGGCTCCGGGTCGGTGTGAGCGGTCGAGCGATCTTCTCGCCCTGGCTGGAGAACCAGGTTCAAGTTGCCGCTAACCTGGACTTTCTTCTCGGTCTGCGCAGAATCCCCGGTCAGCGCGCGAAAGAAGCTCGTCTAGAGGACTGGCAACCGGCCCTGGCCGTGAGCTCGTTGTCTTCACAGAACCGCTCCGACTACGCCGCAGCGGGGTTGGTGGGCGGAATTGGCCTCAGGGGGGTCCAGTGATGCGGTCTTGGACTGCCCTCGTGATCCTCGCGCTGGTGATGGGCTCGATAGGGAGCATAGTGCCGGGGTTGGTGGCCGCCGAGAGTGTTGAGAAGTCAGGGGATAGTTCCGTCGTTGATCCTCGTGCAGTTGCGCGTGCCGCGGCGCGTGCGGCCATGCGAAGCACCGGTGATCACCCTAGCGGTCTCATCTATCCTGAGCAGGATCTTCCGCTGAACTTCTCCCATCGTCGCCACCTGGAGTTGGGCGCCCAGTGCACTTTGTGTCATGCCAGCACGGCGGATAGCGAGGATGCTCGAGACCGTAACCTTCCAGATCACGAGCAGTGTGGTATCTGCCACCTGATGGGTGCAGAGGGAGCTGCAGACCTCTATCCGCCTGCAGCTTGTGACACCTGTCACTCGAGCTTCGTTGAGGCTCCGGCAGGGGGCGCTGCGGAATCTGGTGAGACATCGGCTGGGAGACAACCAACTCCACTGAGCATTCCGCCAGCTCAGTTGAGCTTCAGTCACAAGCGGCACCTGGACCTCGGTGTTCCCTGCTTGGACTGCCATGAGGGTGTGCCTGAAGCCGGCCTGGCTACCAGAGCACACCTGCCGGCCATGTCGACCTGTCTGCAGTGTCACAATGGCGCGAAGGCTCCTTCGGAGTGCACTACCTGCCATCTTCAGGGCGCAGGTGGCCTGCTTCAGACGGACTCGCGCTCAGGACACCTGCTTCAGCCACGCGGCCGCTTTCGACCGGACAATCACCAGCACCCCGATTGGCAGGTAATCCACGGTACTGCTGCACATCTCGCCCCCGAGTCATGTAGCTCCTGTCACAGCCCTTCGGTGTGTCTTGATTGTCACGACGGCAAGAAGCCTCGCCTTGGCCTTCATCCGGGAGACTGGATAATGAGCCACGGTCTGGAGGCGGGGCGTCGTAGCCTGGACTGTCAGGCCTGTCATGACAAGGCATCGTTCTGCGCCGACTGTCACGAACAAGCGGGGGTTACGCCAAGTAGCTTCCCGGGCCTGGCTGGAGATCCCCAGGGTAATTCCCGCTTCCATCCGCCGGGATGGCGCGGCGAACTCGGTGCGATCGCTGGTCCTGAGCACCACAGTCACGTTGCGCGGCGCTCGCTGGAGACCTGTGATGCCTGCCACGAACAGAACTCGTGCTTGGAGTGTCACAGCTTCATTAATCCACATCCAAGAGGCTGGGCGGAGCCTGCTGATGGCTGGCGTTTTGGTCAGGGAGAAGGTCGAGTGTGCACGAGCTGTCATCGTCCCGACGACCCCGTCCTTCAACTACTGAGGCGCTGATGGGCAAGACAAGGACCCAGTTCATTCTCTCCGCTTTTGCCAGGGAGCACTGGCCAGCTGCTAAGGGCCGCCGTGAGGTCGCCTTCGTTGGTCGGTCGAATGTCGGCAAGTCTTCGTGCTTGAACACGCTGGTGGGGGGGACGAGTGTTGCGCGAGTCAGCAAGACCCCGGGCCGAACCCAGAGCATCAACTTCTTCGACGTGCCGCGCCGTGGCGAGCAGATTGTGTTCGCCGATTTGCCAGGCTACGGCTACGCCAAAGTGCCCCGCTCGGTGACTGACAAGTGGGACCGGATGGTAGGTGACTATCTCAGTGGCCGTGAGAACCTCGTACTTGTCGTTGTGCTCGTCGATCTCCGGCGTGATCCCACCGCTCTCGATCGCAAGATGATCGAATGGCTCAATGAGGCGGGTCGCGTGGGACTGCTGGTGCTGACCAAGGCAGACAAGATCTCGAAGAGTAAGCGACTGCATCGTCGCTCTCTGGTCTGTAATGGGCTCGGCGTCCCCCTCGAGGCGAGCATGCTGTTCTCGAGTTCTCAGAAGATCGGTCGTGAGGAATTGTGGGCGCGGATCGACGAGGCCGTGCGTGGCCTTCCTGAGGAGGATGAAGATGCTGGGGAGTCTTCCTGATGGCGAAGCGTGCCAACTATTCGGGAGATGAGGCGCTCACTGCGCGCGCAAGACGAGAGGGGTATGCGGCCCGTAGCGTGTACAAGCTCATCGAACTAGATAAGCGCTTTCGCCTCTTCCGCTCGGGCCAGAGGGTGCTCGATCTGGGTGCGGCACCCGGCTCCTGGAGTCAGCTTGCCTTGCGTCGTATTGGTGGCCGTGGCCTGCTCGTCTCAGTCGACCTCAAGCCGATCACTGCGCCGCTCAAGGGAGCCATTGTCTTGCAGGAGGATGCTTTCGCGGTCGAT
>CAZEIY010000299.1:0-3343 GCA_964512375.1 uncultured Rickettsiales bacterium
GTCCTCTCCGTCAGGGGGATGCCTGGCTCAGAGCAGCATGGATGCACAGCGACGCCCACCGCGCCGACGACGAGCGCCGTTGCCGGGTAGAGGCGCTGAGTTGCTATCAACGCGGCCTCGAGGAGCGTCATTGGCTGCGGCGACGTGAGGACATGGTGGTAGTCGCCTACCTCGTGGGAGAACTATCTCGGCGTCTCGATTTGGAAGACTCGGCCAAACGTTGGTTCGAGCAAGCCATCGCCTGGTCGTCAGGCCTGCAACACATGCAGGACCTCGTGGAGTTGGCGGAGCGCCAGGCTCGCGACCCTCAAGGTCTGGTGCGCTGAGCGGCCACTTCTTCGCTGCCCTTCCGCCTCGCCTGTGCTAGATCCTGCGCCCATGAATGACGCGCACGATCTGTCCTTCCGCAATTGGCTCTCTCCGCTGCTGTCGCGAGTTCTCGATGGTGGCACCCCTACGCGAGATGAGGCGCTGAGGCTCTTACAGGTCGATGGGCCCGACTGCTTTGAGCTGTTCGCCGCGGCCAACCGCCTCCGGCA
Source organism: uncultured Rickettsiales bacterium (assembly GCA_964512375.1). Classification (GTDB taxonomy): domain Bacteria; phylum Myxococcota_A; class UBA796; order UBA9615; family UBA9615; genus UBA6601. The sequence goes on from CAZEIY010000299.1 coordinate 540, forward strand.
CGCCTTCCACGGCGACCAGGTTTACCTGTGCTCCATCGTCAACGCGAAGAGTGGACGCTGCTCAGAGGACTGCGGTTTCTGCAGCCAGTCCGTACGCTTCCCGAGCGATATCGCCGAGTACGACCTGGTCGATGACGACACCGTCATCGAGCACGCGCAGCGCGCCCGCGCAACGGCCAGCAAGGCTCTCGGCATTGTCGCGGCATGGCGCGGACTGAAGCAGGGACACGAGCTGGATGCTGTGCTTGAACGCATTCGGACACTGGCCAGCCAGGAAGGCATCCACGCAGATGCCAGCCTCGGGCTCATCAAGGACCCTGAGATCCCGGCCATGCTCAAGGAGGCCGGTCTCCACACCTACAACCACAATCTTGAGACGAGTCGCAGACACTTCGGCACCATCTGCGAGACCCACTCCTACGAGGATCGGATCACCACCTTGAAGATGATCAAGGAGGTGGGAATGCGCACCTGCAGTGGTGGAATATTCGGCATGGGTGAGAGCCTTGAGGATCGCATCGACCTAGCATTCCAGCTGCGCGAACTCGAAGTCGACGTCATCCCCTTGAACTTCCTCAATCCCATGCCAGGCACCCCCATGGAGGGCAAGGCTCTGCTCGAGCCGATGGAGTGCTTGCGTACGATCGCGATGTTCCGCTTCGTCAATCCCACCACACATTTGATGGTCGCTGGTGGGCGCGAAGTGAACCTGCGCCAGTTGCAGCCGCTGATGTTTGCAGCCGGGGCCGACGCGACCATGGCGGGGGCCTACCTCACAAGCGGTGGCAACGCAGGCGCGGACGACCTCGACATGATTCGGCAACTGGGCCTCGATCCCGGCGAGAAGATCTCCGCCGCGCAGTCCACAAGCGAGAGTTCAAGCGGCTCCGAGCGCCTTCTGGTGATTCAACCTGGCGCCACTTCCGCGCTTTGACATTTACTTGACAATTAACCTCAAATCCCCCATTCTGCGCCTCGAAACCTGCAAGGGGCCCTCCGCGATGAAGACACGGCACATCACCCCACAACGACCAGCGGCACTCCTCGTACTGACCACGCTCCTGATGCTGTCAGGCTGCACGAATAACGAAGACGAGTACGGGATTCTCGGTCCCCTGCAGCAGAGCGATCAGGCTCTGAGCAGCGCAGGTGTCGGTAGTCCTGGCCTGTCGTCCTCAGCAAATGGCACAAGCACTGAGGTCTGGGCCGTCACCAGCAACTGGGCTGACACCGACACAGCCGCAGCGCGCACTTCAGGGATGGCCTGGGACAGTAACTCCGGGCTCAACTGGGAGCAGAAGTACAACCTGTGGGTGCAGAGTTTGGAGCAAACCGCACGCAGCGGTAACGGCCACGGAAAGACGTTCCGAGTGACCTCTCCTGAGGGCAAGACACTCGATGTCCCCGCGCTGGAATGCGCCGAGCTTCTCTTGATGATGCGCGCCGTGTTCGCGTCCTGGTACGGGCTGCCCTTCTTCCTCGAGGCCAAAGACTCCGACGGTACGCGGGTTTTCCTCGGGCATTTTGGCTTCCGTACTGCCGCTGGCCGCTACAAGAACACGCCCAACTACAAGACCAAGTACAACGACTACAGCCACCTCAGTAACGCTGACGCCCTCGCGAGTTGGCCCCAGGATTCACGACTTCGAGGCCGGCACCTATACAAACGCGGCGACAACCACGACGACTACAACCCCTTCCTCCACGAAGACGCTGGCGCGGGCTGGTACTTCGACGAACTGCTCCTGAACAAGCGGGTGGGCCACTTCCTGCTCATGCTCTTGCCCTACTTCGGGTCCGCCAATCTCGCTGACGACGCAAACGCGTACCACGCTACACCCACCAGCCTTCGTGCTGGCGACATCCTGCTGAAGCGTTGGCAGCGCCGTGGCATCGGCCACGTCATGTTGATCAAAGACGTGCAGGAACGACCCGAGGGCAAGATAGCGGCCGAGCTCGCCTCCGGGTCCATGCCACGCCGGCAGGCCGTCTGGGAAAGTCAGGCAGCCACCAAGCTGCTGTTCACGAACGACAAGACAGGCGGTGAAGGCGAGAGCTACGGCGGCGAGATGTACGTCGACCTGGGTGGTGGTCTCAAGCGCTTCCTCGTGGCCGAGTTCCGTGGCGGTCGCTGGCGCAACCGGGTGCTACCAGCCGACATGGACACCTGGATTCCCTGGTCGCGTAAGGCAGAACGCGCTTCGCGGCCCCGGCAGTTCGATTCACTCCTCGTCGAAGTCAGTCCGAACGAGATGCGCGATGAGCTGCTCGCAATCATCGAGGCCAAGCGCGAACACCTGCGCAACTACCCAGCATCGTGCTCGGCACGGACTGCACGCGAGGTCGCCTTCAAAGAGTTCTACGAGCTGATGACAGACAAGTTCGACATGAGTGTCGATGAGGTGGACGGCGAGTATCGCATCCTCGAGGACTATGTCTTTGCGGAGTTGGTCTACGACGAGAGCAAGACCTGCTGCTGGAACAGCACGACGAGCACGATGTTCGACGTGATCATGAGCTACAACCTCTCTCTGCAAGACAGCTCTGACTCCTGCGTCCTACCCACCGTGTTCATGGCTAAGGACGGCGGTTACCAGCTCTTTGCGGATCACGCCAACTCGATGGGTCTTAGCAACCAGTGGGTGGCCTGGAGCGAAGACGAGAGTTGCTCGCAACGCGATGTCAGCAACGACCAGGAAGAACGCCACGGCTGGACTCCCTACTGCGAGGTCGAAGACTCCATCAATGGCGATGTACAGAGGCCAGATAGCGACGACCCCTACGAAGTGAACGATAGCCCTGCG
>CAZEIY010000299.1:3353-5534 GCA_964512375.1 uncultured Rickettsiales bacterium
CAGGCCTTCACTCTGGGCGAGGGCAGCTTCGAGGGAGCCTTCATCGCTTCCGGTGACAATGACTGGTTCACGTTCACACCTCCCACCGACTCCCTGGTGCGAGTCACCATCGACTTTGAGCACCGTGCGGGAGATCTCGAGTTGACCTTGTACCGTGGAGGCGAAGTAGTCGACCGTGCGCACTCCACCCGAGACAGCGAGAGCGCCGACACCACCTACGACGGCGTCGAGCCGCTCTATGCTCGGATCTACGGTCACGAACAGGCAACAGGCCCCTACACAATCACCGTGACCATAGAAGGCGGGGTAGACCTGGGTGACCCCTGCGACGACCGCAACGAGATCATGGAAGACGCCTTCGAGCTTGATGCTGGCGTCTACAATGGCCTCGCGATCTGCGATGGCGACGTGGATTGGTTCCGCATTCACGCCACCGTCGGCGCGGGCACAATCTCGATCGACTTCAACGGCAGCGCCGGGAACCTCGACATTGAGCTCTATCGCAGCAACGGAGAACTCATCGCTACGGGAGTCGGCGACGGCAACCATGAGTCCGTAGAGTCGGGCGTCGGCGTTCGTTATCTCAAGGTCTTCGGCCGCTCCGGGGCCACCGGAAGCTACACGCTGAACATCCTGGAAGACTGAGCAGCAGCGAGGATCACTCGCTCAGCAGTCTCAGCAGATCGGTCGCGAGCATCGCGCTGAGCGCTTCAATGTCTCCATCACCTCGCACCAGGCGATCGGCGCGTGCCGAGCTCGGCTGCACGAAGCGCGCGTGCATCGGGACTACAGTCTCGACGAACTGATCGCGAACCGAAGACTCCGTTCGCCCCCGCTCCACCACATCGCGAGCGAGGCGACGAGCCAGGCGAGTATCCTCATCTGCGTCGACGAAGATGCTCAGATCGAGGCGAGATAACACCTGCGGCCAGCTGAACAACAAGATGCCATCAACCAGCACGAGGTCTGCGGGGCGAACCTCCCTGGACTGAGCAAGTCGATCGTGGGTGGCAAAGTCGTAGATGGGCTCTTGAACGGTCTTCCGGGAGATCAGAGAGTCCAGGTCGGCCAGGAACAACTCATGGTCAAGACTGTCAGGATGATCGAAGTTCTGCCGGTCGCGTTCCGCTGTACTCATGTGGCCTAGTGGGCGGTAGTAGGAGTCAAAGCAAAGACGCGCAGAGGGCACTTCCAGCCGCTCGCAGAGAGCATCCACGAGGACGCTCTTCCCCGAACAACTACCGCCGCAGATCCCTACGACCAATGGGCTCTTCCGCGAGTGGCGTACCTTCATGCGCTATCCCCCGCATTCCGAGGCGTGTAGAATCGGACACGTAGAATTGGCCCCACCGCGGTGGAGACCATCCTAAGAACCCGCCACAAAGGAGAGCTCATGGAGTTCAACCTTCGCGCCCCTTCCACCCAAATCGACAACGCTGACCGAGAGTACGCAGAGAGAAAGCTTACCCAGGCCCTTGGCAAGGTCGTCCGTAGCTCGGGCGCCCGTGTCGACGTCGAGATCAGTTCTCCCAGTCAGAGTTCTGGGAAGCCTCTTACAAAGGTCGATGTGCATGTGTTCATCCCGAAGAGCAAGAAGCAGGTGGTCAAGGTACAAGCCGAAGAGCTCCGAGAGTGTATCGATCTGGCAACAGACAAGATTATGAGGGCCGTGAAGCGTTCACGAAACCGACGTCGAGACATGATTCGGCACTCGGGCGAATTCAAGGCGGCTACCAGGCCGGACGACGATGATGGGGATGACACGCAGCCCGCTCCCTGAGAAGAGCGAACGCTTCAGACCCCTAGCAGCTGAGCGATGCTAGCTCCCCGGCTCCACGAAGGGCCTTGTGCCCTCTTCAGGCCAAAGAGGTCTGCTCCGTGATTCGCGCCAGACCAACAGGCCGGCGACGATGATCGCGAGGGAGCCGTATTGAGCAGGCGTGAAGCCCAGGTAGCGGGCATCGGCCTGGCCGAGGTCGGTGTTACGGAGAAAGTCGAGAAAGAAGCGCACGCTCCCGTACATCAAGAGCACCACCACCATCAGCACGCCCTCACGTTGCGGCTTGCGAGATACGACGAGCAGAACGGTGAAGACGCACGCAGCCAGAATGGCATCCATCAGGCCCAGGTCGAAGCGGACGGTGTCTAGGAGCTGATAGTTGGCGCCGAGGTAGCTGAAGG
>CAZEIY010000300.1:0-5518 GCA_964512375.1 uncultured Rickettsiales bacterium
CGACGATATCGCTGGCGGAGTCGGCCCGGCGCTGCGCTGTCGATCACCTCATCTTGCTCAGCTCGGTGGGGGCAGGAAGGCCCGTGGGGGCCTATCTCGAGGCGAAAGCGAAGGCGGAGTCCGTCGTGATCGGTAGTGGCATTGACTGGACGATCTTTCGGCCATCCAGCTTTGTCGGTGCGGGGCACAGGCCACCGCCCGGGATGGCGACCATGACGCGACTCTTCGGTATGGATCGGGTGCGCCCGATACCCATTGAGCAGCTCGCTGCAGCCATCTTGCATGTCGCGGTGAGCGGTAGCGCGCGCGGCGAGGTACTTGAGGGGACGTCGCTGTGGAGGATGGTCGAGGAGGCACAGCGGCCTCAGACGTGACTCGGTCCAGGGCCAGCTAGTCTTGGAGGAGAGCGTTCCTCTCAGCTCCCGAAGAGTGCCTGGCAGTCTTCGAGTACATCCTGCGGGTGGCCGTTGCTCCCGGTGCCCTGGCGATATTCCAGCAGCAGGGTGCCCTTCGCATCGAGGATCACGGTGACACGCTGGGGGACTCCCAGCAGGCTAGCTTCGGCCCCGTAGTAGTTTGCCAACTGCTCGTTGCTGTCCGTCCAGACCTCGTACTGGTAGCTCTGGTCGGCGATCCACGCCGCGTTGGCAGAAGGATCGTTGAAGCTCGTGCCGATGATGGTGACGCCCAGGGCGGCGAACTGATCGAAGCGGTCGCGGAACCCGCAACCCTCTCGCGTTCAGACGGGTGTCCCTGCATAGGGGAAGAACCATAAGACGGTGGGGTGGCCGAGGAGATCGGGCGTACCGCGTGCGCTTCCGTCTGAATTGGTCGCCTCGAAGCTGGGGACTGCAAGGGGTTGGGAAGGCGCGCTACCGTGCAATTCCTCGGCGGGCGGAGGTGTCGTGTCGTCATCGCCTGTGTTGCTGGTGGTCGTGTCGTCATCGCCCGCTGTGCTGTCGTCATCACCTGCTGAGCTGTCGTCGTCGCCCGCTGACGTGTCGTCATCACCGGCGGTGTTGTTGCTGCCCGAACCGCGCGCGGCGCTCTGAGTGGAGCAGCCAAGAGCGAATTGGGGCGCGAGAGAGATGAGCAGCAGGGCGAGGCAGAGTCGGTAGGTCATATCTTTGTCCGCGAACACCGTAGCAGCTTGTCTCGCAAGCCAACCACTGCTTCACGAGAGTTGCACCAGTTGCCCTCTCGTACCGACGTGGAATCCCGCCTCAAGGGTAGCGGCGTATTCAGGGCTGTCCGTCTGCAGCAGCGGGTTCGTGTGGTTGAGGTGGATGAAGTGCACCTTGTTGCGCTCCACCTCGGGGAGGTGATCTAGGAGTGCCATGGTCTCAACGACGAGCGGATGGGGGATCTCGCCGATGTCCCGACTCAGCTCGCTACGGTCCCAGAAGGTGCCATCGATGAAGGCGTAGTCAACATCGCTGATCAACTGTCCGAGGGGCGAGTCCCACTGCGCCCAGCCGTCGATGTCTGGAAGCCAGATGAGGCTCTTGCCGGGGCCTGACACGCGAAAGCCTACGGTCTCGGAGTACTCGTCGCGATGAGGGACAGTGAAGGGCTCGACGCTAAGCTCCGTGCTCAGCGTTACGGCCTCTCCGTCCCGCAACCCTCGTAGCTCGACGTTTCCGTGCTCGACCAGCTGGTTCCAGGGGCCGTTGGATCGCACGAACGCTTCCATTCGCGGCATCAGAAACAGGGGCACTGCCCTTGCGCCGAGACCCTCGCGACCGAGCTGGCTCAGGCCGGTGTAGTGACCGATATGCGCGTGGGTGACGAAGATCCCGTCGATGGGGGCCTCGCCGGCTGGCTGCTGTAGCGCGTCAAGGGTGTGCAGTTGCTGCCCGAGGTCGGGGCTGGCATCGATGATCCAGCGGCCTTTGCTGGTGGGGTCGACGATACCCAGGCAGGCGATTTCGTGAGCCAGGGAGGGGTCGCTCCAAGCCGCTGCGCAGCAATTCTGTTGGCAGCCAGGATGGGGATGTCCGCCGTCCTGGGTTACGCCCAGGACGACGGCAAAGGAAGCGCTTTGGTGGGTGCTCAAGAGATCAGGTCACCCTTAGTCGGGTTGTGCCTACTACAGGGGGCAGTCGTCTATGCCGGTCGCAGCGGGAATGGACCAGACCCCGGGATAGGGTTGGCTCGCGTTTCCGGCGGCATCGGTGATGGTGATGGAGTACGGCATCTCTGTGCCTCGGCTTTTAGCCGGGATACCAGCGTAGAAGCCGGTCATGCCGCCTGCTGCCGCCGGGTCTTCAGTGATGGAGAGCGCCTGGGGAGCTCCGCCCCCAACAGACGAGCTCAGGGTTCCGTTCAAGAGATCACCATCGCCATCAGTGACCATGATGTTGAACTGCGCATAAAAGCAATCGGGTGCCACGCAGGCTGGATCGGTAGCCTGAGGATTGGGCTGCTCACAGACCATGACAGATTGGATCACCGGCGTCGAAGCTCCGCTACCGGTGGTGTCGTCATCATCGGAGATCGAGTCGTCGTCATCCGAGACCGAGTCGTCGTCATCCGCCGTGTCGTCGTCGTCACTTCCTGCCGAGTCATCGTCGTCATCGCCGCCGCCGCCGCGCCGGTCGCTGCCACCACATCCCAGGGCCAGCAGCATGGTCAGCGCAAGGAGCGCCATCGTGATTGCAATTCGACGGAGCATCAGGAAAAGGCGGCTGGACTCAGACATCGTTAACTCTCCATGGTTGCGCCGGGTTTGCGCATTGGTACAGGAAGGAGATAGTGGGCTGCGGCTTCTTCGTCAAGGACCAAGCCGTTTCGGTACCGTTGAATGAGCGGCTTCTTGTGAGTGGAGATCGGGGTCGAGGCGGCGAAGGGACTGGATGGCTGATCTCAGCGCTGGGGAGCTGAGTGCAGTTCAGTGGTCGTGACCGTCACTCTTCTTGCCGAGCTTGCGTAGGTCGAGGAAGCCCGAGATACCTATCGTGAGGGTGACCGGCCGGGTGAACTGCGCTCCCTGACTCTGTTCGTAGACCCTGGTGAGCAGGTTGGCCTGGATCGCCAACTTCTGCGTCAGGTTCCAGTTGAGACCCATGCGCAGAGCGATTGCGATCAGGCCTGAGTTCAAGCCTGGTTCGCCGTCCCAGAGTTCTGGGGAGCTCCAATTGAACGAGCCCGATAGCGACAACTGTACGGAGCGCAGTGGCTCTGGTAGGCGAAGAGTGGGGCCTGCTGAGACGCTTATAGAGTGCGCTCCCCTGTATCCCTTCTTGTTTCTGTAGAGCGGGAACTGACCGTTGAATCTTGCCATCAGCCCCAGCGCCTCACCACGTACGATGAACTGAATTGCTGCTAGCGGGTCGACGGTGCCGTTACCGAATTGCAGGTGCTGGTGGTGTTGCTCGAGGGCAGCAGCATTGAAGGGGTTTTCCTCGGTCTTTCCTGTGGGGAGCGTGGCCCCCAGGCCGAAGCCCAATATCAGGGGTGTGCCAGGGATCGCACCTGTCCATCGGGCCATCAACTGCGCATCGCCCGGAGAGAACAAGGTCTCGTTGCGATGGTGGATGTCTCCGTACGGAGGGTCGAAGATCTGGCCATCGAGGAGGCGGTAGGTGATCTCTGTGTGCTTCAAGTCGAGGGGCAGCAGGAAGCCTAACTGGAAGCCCTTGCCCAGGCCTGCGCTGATGCCGGGCTGCAGTCGCATCAGTGTGATCGATTGATCATGCTCATGGTCTGGAATCCACTCGGTGGCGCAGGTAGCCGGAGCTACGGAAGGACACGATGCGCCGTGCACCGCGCGGCTCCTCGCTCCGCTGACGAAGAAGTCCAGCCGGAGTTCACCGAGGTCAAGGAGGGGGTTTGTGTCTGATGCTCCAACCTGGAGCTGCGGATTGCTTCATCCAGCTCATTGAGCAACGGCTGCTGATGGCAGCGCGATGCTGATCAGTAAGCTCGCCAGCCAGGCTGGCGCGAGCCAGCGCCGCAGTGCGGTCACTTCGCTTTCTTCGCGGCACGCTTGCGGTGCTTGTCGATGGCCTTCATCACCTTGCTGACCTCCATGCCCTTGTACAGCACTTTACCGCCAGGAGCATGAATGATGAACCAGGGCACACCCTTCACGTATTGAAGGTGCTGGGCGACGATGGGCTGCTGGTACGACTCAGCTGGCTCCTGTCCGGCAAGGTTGATTGCCCGAACGGCGACGTCAGCGTGTTCCTTCAGGTAGGCAGCCAATTGCTCGGCGGCCTCGTGGCAGGGGCCGCACCAGGGAGCTCCGAAGTCGATGATCGTGTAGCTGCCATCGACTATCTGGGCGGTGAGGTCGATCTCTTCGCCTTGGGAGACGGTCTTGACCCTCAGGCCTTGCGAGTGTTCTTCCCAGGGTTCTGGCAGCTTGCCGGTCAGTCCGTCAGGGCAGGCCTCGACGGACAGATGGGCTGTCATTTTGTACTCAACGGCAGTGAGGGCGGCGCTCACAATCGCTGCATCGAAGTTGTCGTCTGCTTCGATGCACGCCTTGCCCTGTAGGTGGGATACGACCGCGGCCGAGATTCCTTTGCTACTTAGCAGCGCCTCATGCACCGTCGATGCGCAGCCATTGCAGGTCATGCCCTGGATGTCGAGGACGTAGCGTTGGGTGCTGTCGACTTCGGCCTGTGCAGGCAGGGCGAACGCTGAGTTTGCAGCGAGCAGGAAGGCAAAGAGGATTCTTCGAAAAGTCACAGGATTGGAGAGTAAGACCCGACAGGGAGAAGGCAATAGCTGTAACTGACAAATGTCAGTTGCAGCGAACGCTTGCATCCTCGCCGTGTGAGCAGTTCTGCTCACCCCAGCCAGGGTGTGAGCAGTCTTGAAGACGCGGTTCACTTCCGGTGCAGGCGACGTTGTCCAGCCAGATAGGACCGTCACCTTCGCCGAATGTTGCGTTCGAGAGGGACTCTGCGAGGCCAGAAGGCAACCCCAGTTGGTTGCAGACCACCGTCGCATCCACCGCATCCCAATCGTCGTCGCAGACCGTTCCCCAGGAACCTTCATAAAGGACTTCAACGCGGCCTTCGTTGTTGCTGTCTCCATCCACCAGGCGGAGGTCGCTGCTCCCGCCGCCTGGTGTGGTGTCGTCGTCGTCTCCACTACTCGGAGTGCTGTCATCGTCGTCTCCACCGCCTGTGCTCTCGTCATCGGGGCTGTAGTCGATGCGGTCTGGCGGAACACACGAACACAGAATCCCGATAAGGGAGGCGAGCAATAGAGAGCGTAAGAAGGGCAAGGTTCTTCCTATTCGCAGTCTTGGAAGTCGAAGAATAACTCTTCGCAGTTGAAGACTTCGTCGCACTCTTCGTCAGCCAGCCACGCGAATGGGCTGCAGTCTCCGTTGCAGTCGAGGATGTCGTCTTCCGGCTCTGTATCGACACCTACCGGTTTACAGTCGTCGGTTCCGGGAGTGTCGTCGGTCCCGGTAGTGTCGCCGCCGCCGCCGCCGCCAACATCATCGCCGGGGGGCGCCGGAGTGCCGCCGCCGTGATCATCGTCATCACCCGTGCTGGCG
>CAZEIY010000301.1:0-5490 GCA_964512375.1 uncultured Rickettsiales bacterium
CGTTTGTGCGTTGGCCCCTGTCGGCGGGGAGTACGAGTTCGACACGCTGACCCTCGGTGAGGACGGCACGGTGCGGGGGTTCTCGCCAGAGCGGTTTCTGATCGCCAAGCCTGGGCAGGACGCTGTCGTGCGCAAGCTCTCCTCGGACGTGCCCGAGATCCTCGCCGCTCTGGCTCTCGAGGACGGCACGCTTGTGTCGCTGAAGCCTCCAGGCCTCAAGTCGGTTGGCAGCTACGTGATCGTTAAAGACGATGGGGCGGTCCAAGATGTCTTGGGGCTTCAGAGCATCAGAGCCTCGACGATGAGACGTCAGGACGGCGACCTAATGCTCTACGGTGAGGAGCCGAGGACGAGCGCGCTCCCGGCGATCGCTCGCTGCCAAGAGGACCGAGATCTGAGCTGTCGAAGAGCGCGGCTCGAGCTCGAGGGATGTTCGTGGAGCTCGATGGCTGACAGTCGTCTCATCGGCGGGGTTCACTCTCCCGATGGCTCTGCCGCAGCTTTCGCGTCGAACGGCGGCGTCTTGCTGCAGGACGCGCGTGGCGAGGCCTACCGCTGCCTGGCGCGGACCGACTTTCGCTTCAGAAGCGTCGCGTCAATCAGCGATCGGCTCTTCGCCTGCGCCGAGACGAACCAGGGTTCTCTCCTGCTCACCGCTAGCGTCGCCGCCGGACTCTCGTCGCTTTCGTTCGAGGTGGTCGAGGAGCAGGTATCTTGTGGGCTGTCGACGAAGAGCGCGACCACGGTCATCGCTTGGTTGCCATACCAGCAACGGAGGCTCGTCTTGGATAGGGCCGGGGAGATCGTCAACGACACCGAACTGCGCCTGGAGTTCAGTTCCATCGGAGTTTGGGCGGCGCGTTATCAGGAACATGGCCCGTTTCGTTTCGCCTCTACTCCGGAGAGCGCGATCATTCGGGCCGACGGCGCACAGCCGCTTCGGATCGTGTATGGCCCACCGTTCAGCCCAGCACCTCTGATCAGCGCTAGCGGCAGCGTTGGCCTCGTGTCTCTCCCCGGCGGCGAGATTCTCGAGATCGCGATAGACGGTCCTCGATGCCAGGACGTTCGGACACGCTCAGCTGGTCGCGTCGAGCTCGCGCCCACGGACAGCGTCGTTGGGTTTCACAACGTCGACGGCGAGCCAGAGCTCTTGGTCAACTCGAGCGCCGCTCAGCTATTCTCGGTCGGCGCTGGGACGACCAGCGAGCGGGTTGACGGACCGGAGGTGGCCAATACTGCGGGCCTCGGGAGAAATGGCTTCTTGGTCTTGAGCTCGGTCGGGCAGCTCTTTCACTTCAAAGCCGGATCGCTCGAGAGGCTCGAGATCATTGCTGAGGAGCCGATAGTTGATGGAGCTGACGCGCCAGAAGCCGTGCTCGCCGTCGCCTCGACGGCAGAGCTCGGGTGGGTTGGGGGACGTAACTGGGTCGCTCGGGTCGTGCCCGCCGGGGGCGGACAGCTGAGAGTGGAGAAGCTCGGGGGCGGTACGCTGCACCCTGGGGCTAGCTACCGGGATGGAGTCTGGTGGATCGGTCAAGATTGCGCCGGCTCGAGCGGGCTTGAGATGTGTGCGACCGACCTCGACGTGGCCAAGCTCAGCGAGGCTAAGCTGATCCTCGGAGCGCCAGATCGCATGATCGCGATCGGCGCCGGAGCCACCGCGGTCTCGAACGGCGGTCGCTCGTTCAACTTGCCGTTTGCAAGCGTCGTGCGGGGGCTCGCTATCGATGGCGGAATCGTGTTGAGCGCCAACGGCGGGAGAATCGCTGTCCTGCTTCCACAACAGAGCGAGGGACCTTAGGGCCCGAGCTCGAAGCCTGAGATTCGAGCCAACTGGACACCCTGATCAGCCCTGGGGCGCGTACTCGGCGGAGAAGATGACGCCCTCTGGCTTCAAGCTCAGCTCGACGGTCCCTGGTCGGCACCGGAGAATGAGGCGGTCACCGGCGAGCACGAAGTCGTAGTCGAGGCCGGCTCTCGGATCGTAACTGACCGCTCGCTCGATGAAGAAGCGGTCGCCTGCGCACTCAGCCCAGACGGAATACTGCGCGGCGCACGCGGTGACGAAATGAAACACCGACTCGGCTGGCAGCTCAGAATCGATCCGGCAGTCGGTGAAGTCTGGTCGCGGCTTTCGTTGCCCCCTCCTGGGTTGAGGCGTACGCACGAGATCGCCAGCGAGCAGGCCCCGGGTCGTTCGGATCAGCTGATGGGCGGCGCTCTCGGCGCAGCGCTGGTAGATGTCGGTCATCGTCATCCCGATCGCCGAGTCGAAGCTGCCGGTGGCGACGATGTCCCCGGTGTCCTCGCCCTCGTCGAGCACATGAATCGTGTAGTCGTGACGCATCATGCCCGCCTTGAGCGCCCAGAACAGGGGTGATGGACCGCGTTCGTTCGGCAGCGATCCAGGGTGCACGTTCAGCCCACCGAGGCGAGCGAGACTCAGAGTTGTCTTGGGTAGCAGCCGATGAAAGCCAGCCACGATGAAAGCGTCGGGCTCCGCTTTGTGAATCTCCGCTCTGGCTCGAATCGATCCCGGATCGTCGAGCTCCAGGACCTCGATATCCAGTTCGAGGGCGAGCTCCGACAGCGGGCCGTTGGGTCCGGCCCTTCTACCGATGATGCGATCGAAGGTCGAGGGCGTCGCTTTTAGTCTTCTCACGCCGACGCCTTGCCGGTGGGTGGAGGCGCGACCCAGCATTACGAGCGCTGGCGCCAGCTCTGCCCTGACCAATGCTGCGAGCAGCACCCGAGAGAAGACGCCCTCGCGACCGAAGAACACGAGCTCAGCCATAAGACTTCTACCTCGCCGGATAGAAGAGGGTGTTGAAGACCAACGGGCCGCAAGCTCGCTTCGCTTCCGTCCATCGCGAGCGCTCTTGTCTCGAGGCTAGACCCTTCGAGAGCTGCGGAAAGAGCTGAAAGATGACCTTCGCGGCTGGGCTAGCCTCTTCGTCCAAGCCGAGCTCGCAGCGACACCGCCCGAGCGCCGTCGAGCTGTTGATCCCGGCGCCGATCAGCACGCTTCGGTGTCGAGGCAAAGCTCGGCTGAGCTCCGGTCGAAACGTCGCCAGCGCCTCCACGAGGGCGAGATCAAAGCCGGAGACCGCCCCCACGAACATGAGGTTTCGAAAGATGACTCGTTGAGTCAGTCGCTCGACTTGCCTCGGGGTCGTGCCCTCGGCCATGAGCCCGTCCAGGTGCAAGACCAGCGACGCGCGCTCGGACTTGGACAGCTTCAGGTCGGCCAGCGCCAAGACCGCCGAACGCGCGAGCGCTCTGATGTCAGCGTTCGGCAGCGGGAGCCTGACCTGCACGGTTCGGGAGAGCTCGGCGCCAAAGGGTCCGAGCGTGCTCCGGATGAGGTCGACGTCGCAAGCCGCCACGATGCGGAGAAAGGGGAAGCCGGTGAGGAGCCGGAGTTGACGCAATATCTCTCGAGTCTCCGAGCCGCTCAGCACGTCAAGCTCATCGATCATCGCGACCGCCCTGTTCTTGTGGTGCGATCGAATCAGCTGGACCCGGATCCGCTGAGCGCGCGTGGAGGTGGTTGTCGTGCTTTGAGGGATCAATCCGGGGCCACCAGCAGACTGGAGTGTTGCCGGTGCGTCGTTCATCGCCGCCGCCACGTACTCGGTCAGCAGCCGACCGGTTTGAGCCCCGAGCAGACGGGTCAGCTCGGTGAGCAGTCGGTTGAGGGAGACGGGGCCTGCTCTGCCGACGAAGCCTCGAGCCGACAGTCGAACCGGGATCACGGGTCCGGCTCGGAGCTGTCCTTCGATCATCGACAGCATCGTCGTTCGGCCCGAACCTGCGACCCCGTCGATCATCACGATGCTCGGCTCCACGCCTCGCAGCCCAGCGGCAACCGAGGCTGCAAATGATTTTCGACCAAACCCGTCGAGTTCTTCGCTTGGACCGAGGCTCGCGAGGCCGCGGAGATCTTCGGCCTGACCGTAGTGGCGCTCGAGCGCCTGCTCTATGGCCTCTGGGCGGGCCCTCAGGGGCTCGATGTTCAGCTTGGTGATCGAGGAGAGCTGGTCGACTGAAGCGAGAAGGCGCGGATCCATCGTCGCTATGACCAAGGTGTGTTGGGAGACCCGCACCGGGATGACGGAGTGACGTCGAGCCTGCCTGGCGGTCAAACAGCCGAGCGCAGCCTTCTCGGGAGGACACTTCACCAGGTCGATTAACTGAGGCGTGTTCGCCGTGTGCTCGCTGGTAGCGAGCGCACGAGAGGCGGAGTCCATCGCTCGCTCGATGTCCGTCGAAGGGTTCCAGCTCATGGGCTGGGCGTCAGCGTCGGTCGAGTACAGCAGGTAGGTCGGGACCTCGGGCAGCCCTTGCTCCGCTCGCTTCGCGTTGCCCCGCCTTCGGTCCAAACCGGCGCGATCCACTCGGCTCCTGAACGCGGTCATGTCGAGGCCTGGGCAGGCTGACTCGTGACCGACGACGTCTGATTCAGGGATGGAGAATCGACCGCACAAGAAGGCCACGAGCTGAGCCGCATGCTCGATCTGTCGATCCGTGAAGCCGTACTCCTCGGAGCCGATCAAACAGACCCCGACCGAAGCCTGGCCTCGCTGACGCCAAGCCTGCATGGCGGGCCTCGATCTCACGTACTCGACGACACCGGCGGCGTGAGGCTCGTGTCTTTTGGCGGCTCGGTGGCCGTTGAGCACGACGTAGTCGATCGGCTCGCAGTCTGAACGAAGGTGCTCCATATGGCCCGCGTCGCCCCATCGAGAGCCGGAGCAGTGAATGATCACTTGAAGCCCGCTCATATCTACTGGCAGTTGACCGTGATGCTCTTGCCGGCGATCGGCTTGATGAATCGAGAGCTCGGTTTTTCGCCTTCTGGTCGGATGACGACACGGTAGCCTTTCGCTCTTGGGGCCAGGTTCACGGTCTTCTGTTTGATGCCATTGTAGCTCCCGACCCCTCCGATGCGCACCATCATCGGCTTGTTGCACTCGAAGATCACCTCGGCCCCAGACTTCTTGCCCGCGGACCTCTTCTTTGGCCTCTTGGTTCGCCTCACCGGCTTCTTCTTTCGCCGCTTGACCTTCTTCGGCGGCTTTCGTTTTTCGAGCCTCTTGCTCGGCTCTGTCTTCTTGGGCGCGGTCTTCTTCGGCTCCACCGACTGGTCGGGTCTCTTGGGCTGCGCGCCGCCGGGCCCCTCTTCCGGCGCTTTGTTGTCAGGGCCCGTCTCGGGCCCTTTGTCTGGGGCCTTCTCTGGCGGTTTGTCCGGCGGCTTCTGATTGGGATCCTTGCTGTTGTACGGACCCACGGGCTGGATGGGCTCCATGTCATCTGGCGCCTTGCGCATCTGCGACTTCGTCGGGGCCGGCTTGTTCTTCGACAGCGGAGGTACTTGCTGCGTCTTCTTTGGATTCCTGGTGGGTCGATTGGATCTGACCCAGGTCACCGCCACTGGATCAGATCGGGGAGTGGTGCCCCTCACCACCCCCCAGAGCACCGCCCGCT
>CAZEIY010000302.1:0-3806 GCA_964512375.1 uncultured Rickettsiales bacterium
AGGTCGATGCCATGTTCCCGATCTTCGACTTTGGCTTCCGCGATACCGGCTTCAGACCGCTGGCTGGACCGGGTGGCCGGCACCTGCTCGGAGTCGACACCAGCGGCCGGGACGTGGCGGTGCGCCTCCTCTACGGCATCCGAGTGTCCTTGACCATTGGCGTCGTTGCGGTCGCCATCTACGTCACGATCGGCATCATCCTCGGCGCTTGTGCTGGCTTCTTTGGAGGACGGGTCGATCTCGGCATCCAGCGACTCATCGAGATCTTCATGTGCATGCCGGTGCTCTTCGTCATTATCACCCTCATCGCTTTTCTCGACCACGCATCGATCTTTCACATCATGGTGCTGATCGGTGTGCTCCGATGGACCGGTGTGGCCAGATTGACCCGTGGGGAATTCCTGAGGCTGCGCAATCAGGACTTCGTCACAGCGGCTGAGGCCCTTGGCTACCGTCGACGCACAATCATCTTCAAGCAGATCCTGCCCAACGCCCTGGGTCCGGTGCTGGTGGCTGCCGCGTTTGGCGTCGCCGCCGCCATCCTGCTCGAGAGCACATTGTCCTTTCTCGGCCTTGGTGATGTCTCGGCGCCGTCCTGGGGACAGACCCTCAAAGAGGGCTACTCGAGTGGCAAGTGGCACCTGATCCTCTCGCCTGGCTTCGCGATCTTCTTCACTGTCTCCGTACTCAACCTTGTTGGTGAGGGCCTGCGTGACGCGCTGGACCCAAAACTGCGACAATAGGGAGACGGTGCAAGTGACTGATTCCAGCGGCCTACCTCTGCTCGAGATAGAGGACCTGCAGACCTACTTCTACACCGACATCGGCGTAGCAAGAGCGGTCGATGGCGTGTCCTTCTCCATCGAACGGGGCGAGACCCTCGGCGTCGTCGGTGAGTCCGGCTGTGGCAAGTCCGTGACCGCACTGTCGATCATGGGACTGATCCCAAGACCGCCGGGCAAGATCGTCGGTGGCTCCATTCACTTTGGTGGTCGCGACCTCACCCGAATCAGCGAGAAGGAGCTGCGTCTCGTACGTGGAAACTCGATCTCGATGATCTTCCAAGAACCGATGACCTCCCTGAATCCTGTCTACACCGTGGGCAATCAGATCGTCGAAGGCATCCTGGTGCACCAGGATCTCCATCCCGTCGATGCCCGCGCTCTAGCTCTTCAGATGCTCAAGAAGGTCGGGATACCTGCTGCGGAGAGCCGCATTGATGAGTATCCCCACCAGATGTCAGGCGGCATGCGGCAGCGCGTAATGATCGCGATGGCGCTGGCTTCTCAGCCAACCCTGCTGATCGCCGATGAGCCCACTACCGCACTGGACGTCACCATCCAGGCGCAGATCCTCGACTTGATCAATGGACTCCAGAATGAGTCTGGGATGAGCGTACTGCTTATCACCCACGACCTGGGTGTCGTGGCTGAGACCTGTGATCGAGTCGTCGTGATGTACGCAGGCAAGGTGGTGGAACTCGCCGACGTCCGCACCCTCTTCAGCAATCCGTCACACCCCTACACCGGCGCTCTGTTCCGAAGTCTGCCGGACATCTCGGCCCGTGAGAGCGTCCTCGAAACGATCCCGGGGATGGTGCCTTCAGCGTTCGAGTTTGCCGATGGATGCCGCTTTCAGGCGCGCTGCAATTTCGCCACGGAGATCTGCGAAGAGGAGCCACCGCTCGTAGACATCGGAGCGGGCCACATGGTGGCCTGTCATCACCGAGAAGTCGCTGCCGCGGAACAAGTCCGCACCCTGGCTGGAGACCAGCCGTGACCGAAGCGCAAGGCGAGATGGAGGCGGAACAGCAGCCACTACTACAGGTCCGCGACCTGAAGAAGTACTTCCCGGTTCGTAAGGGACTGTTCAACCGTCACGTAGCCGACGTCAAAGCCATCGATGGGGTCTCCTTTGACCTGCATGCTCGTGAGACGCTCGGCGTGGTCGGCGAGTCCGGCTGCGGCAAGACGACTCTCGGCCGCACGATCCTGCGATTGATTGAGCCCACTGCAGGGAGCGCCCACTTCGAAGGTCGGGACATCTTCGAGATGGACCGCAAGAGCCTGCGTGACCTGCGCAGCGATGTTCAGATCATCTTCCAGGACCCCTACTCTTCGCTCAACCCGCGTCAGACGATCGGCAACATCATCGGCGACGCCCTTGAGTTGCATGGTCTGGTCACTGGCGATGCGCGATTCGAGCGAGCCAAAGAGTTACTCGAGCGTGTCGGCTTACAAGGTTCCTACATCAACCGCTATCCCCACGAATTCTCAGGTGGCCAGCGACAGCGGATTGGCATCGCCCGCGCCGTAGCCCTGAAGCCGAAGTTCATCGTCTGCGATGAGGCCGTCTCAGCCCTCGACGTCTCTGTACAAGCTCAGGTACTCAACCTGCTCCAGGACCTTCAGCGCGAGCTGGAACTCTCCTACATGTTCATCGCCCACGACCTTGCTGTGGTTCGCCATATCGCAGATCGAGTCGCTGTGATGTATCTGGGACGCATCGTTGAGCTATCGAGCTGTGATGACCTCTTCGACCAGCCCCTGCATCCCTACACACAGGCGCTGCTCTCAGCCATTCCCCAGCCCGACCCCACCAAGGAGCGAAACCGCATCCTCCTGCCCGGTGACGTGCCGAGTCCGATGGCGCCCCCACCAGGCTGCCACTTCCAGACTCGCTGCCCGCTCGCCATGGAGCGCTGCCGCGAAGAAGTGCCGCAGTTGGTCGAACTGAGGACGGGTCACTGGGCGTCGTGCCACCTCTATGACGATGAACCCCAGCCTGTCGAGGCCATTCTCATCGGCGGACGAAAGGGTGCACCCCCGGTACCGCCGCCTAGTAACGGAAGGGACTCCTCCGTAGATACCGAGGAGACCGAGGCACCCTTCGAAGACGACCTGTTCGGGGACGACCTCGAGATGTTCGATGGTAGCCAGGAGGGTGACTCAAAGCCCTTAGAGATCCCCTCGATCCTGGGTGATCAGCCAGGCATGATCCTGGGCCCCTTTGGAGAGATCATCGATCCTGAAGACACCTCCATCGACCTCTCAGATGCACCGCCCCTCGAGACACTCACTGGCATGCTTCCCGTCGACTCAACCACCAGCATCGAGCAACTCGGCGCGGTTGAGTCTGTAGAAGAACCCAAAGACAAGGTGGATGAGCCCATACCGCACGAAGCCGATACGGCCGATGTGCCTACCTTGCTGGACGAACCCGACGGCGATTAGCCAAGAGTGAAGACAGCGAGAAGGGCGGATAGGCCAGCAAGGGGACCCTGCAGACCTCAGGCCCCCATCACAGGTCCCCTCTACACTTAGGGACAACCCGCCGCTGGAGAAGTCGCCACGCCGTTGCAGGGCGTAATAATGCCGGTCGGCCATGCGATCCTCGCGACATAGTAGTCATCATCCTCACCGGTGATCTGGAAGGTAAATGTCTGGGCGAGCACACCATTGAGATAGATGTTGACCGTGACATCATTCGGCGGCGTGTAGGAGCTGCCCGGGTAGTCGTGCACGAAGACTATGTAGTCACCTGCATGGGTGCCGACCGCCGGCGCCACGATATTGATGTTCTCTGGTCCAATACCAGAGATGTCATCAAGATCGAGGGTCGGGTCGTCGGTATTGACACCGGTGACGCCCCAATCGGGAGGAGTCATCCCGGGAAGACCTGGGAAGCCGGGAATCGAGATGCCGCCACCAGCGCAGTTACTGTAGTAGCAATCATCCACACTCCGAGGACCGCCACCCGTCCACTGGGCACTCGGACGCAAGAGATGCAGGTCCATGTCGTCACTG
>CAZEIY010000302.1:3816-5484 GCA_964512375.1 uncultured Rickettsiales bacterium
ATACGGAAGTTCTCGTTGGGAATTGCCTCGATATTCTGGCTGCAGGAGTCGCTATCACCATCGCTGTTCGTGACCGTCAGTACTCCGACGTAGGTGCCTGCGAGATCAAGGGTGATGCTAGGAGTAGAAATGACGTAGCTGTTCAGAATCGCCGTTGAGCCGGTCGGACCGGTCAAGGTCCACTGGTAGTCAAGGGGCTGCACGACCGAGGCACTACCATCGAACTGCTCCGTAGCAAAGGGCGCCGAGATGATGTCCGGGCCGCAGATTGCGGTTGGATTCTTGCCCAACCCTGCTGCGTTACCCACAGCCACCAGAGGAATCCTGAGTGGACTCTCATCGGGATCATCGCTGTAGACAAGGATCTCAGCCTCCAGGTTGCCTTGCTGCTGAGGGGTAAAGCTCAACGTCATGACCCCTGATTGACTCGGATCAAAGGTCTGGTTGACTACAGAAGTCGACTCGAGGGTGAAGTTGGTCTCGTCACTGAGCGTCACATCGCCCGTGTGGAGAATCCCAGGTCCGGCATTGCCGACAACGATCTCATGGACGACCCCTTCACTACCCACCACCAACTCGCCCAGATCCACCGACTCGGGTGCAGCGTAGATGTCCGGCACGGGCTCTCCGTCACCTTCACCAACGATCGGCAGGTAGAGCCCCGACCCCGCTGAGTGATGACAATCCCAGTTCAGCTCGTGCTTGATGACCAGGTGCAAGTCCGTCGCCAGGGGTGTTCCATGCACGGGCGCGAAGCGCAGGAGAAAGGACTGACTCGCACCGCGAGCCAGGATCTGTTCGCCCACAGGCACGTTGGTAGAGAGCTCAGGATCTTGATCAAGGCGGATCTCGTTCGCGAGATCCCCATTCTCGTCGAAGGTAGCGCTTGCAAGGTAGATGTCGCAGATCGCGAGATCAGCCGTTCCATCATTAGCCATGAGAAAGTCGACCTGCGTGAACTCTCCCGTAGTGACCGTACCGAACTGGATGGTCGAAGCAGCCAGGTCCTCCTCCACAAAACCCTGCTCGGTCGGCCAGGTAATTGCGAATCTCGGCAGGAGCGCCGTCAGCGAGTCATCACTGCACGCACCAAGCAACAGCGGCAAGGTTCCGAGCAGAGAGAGACAGGCTACAAGAGCGGAAACACGAGCGGCGGTCCGAATCATGGGTTCTCCCAGTGAGAATTCTTCGAGTGCTGAGCATTGTGATGTCCAGTCTGTCTCATGGCAAGCACAGTCTGGATAATGGATGGGCTCAATGAAATAACAACATACATGTATGGTATTGTGCGGAGTACGTGCTCTGGAGACCACGCTAATGAGTAGACTCGGAGACGGGCAACTGGGCGAAGCCCTCAAGGCAGCCCGCAAGGCATCGAAGATGACCCTCTCTGAAGTGGGTGCCGGCCTCGGGCTGGCGAACGGCAACTTCGTCGGTATGGTCGAGCGAGGAGAGCGCACGCCGTCGGATGAGAAGCTCCTCGACTTCGCTCGCCTGCTCTCCCTCGACGCACGCGAGCTGCTGGCGATGAAGTATCAAGGGAGCCACCCCGCGGCGTTTGACGTACTGCTGCGGCCTCCACGGCCTCTCTATCCCCGTCTTCGCCGACTGCTGCTCTCGAGCTGTGAGAACCCCGAGGTGATGGCTCCTGAGTTCGAGAACTCGGAG
>CAZEIY010000303.1:0-5468 GCA_964512375.1 uncultured Rickettsiales bacterium
ACCAGATTTTGAGCAGCACCCTGGCCCCCCTCGACCTTGCTTATGAATTGTTGTTCGTCAATGACGGGAGCCAGGACGGGACCGGCTCGGCGCTGCAGCAGCTCGCGCGGGACGATGAGCACGCGGTGGTCATCGAGCATCCGACGCGCAGGGGCAAGGCAGCCGCCATCGAGACAGCGCTCGAGCGAAGCAATGGGGACTTACTGCTGATCATCGATGGAGATCTTCAAT
Organism: uncultured Rickettsiales bacterium; assembly: GCA_964512375.1. GTDB lineage: Bacteria > Myxococcota_A > UBA796 > UBA9615 > UBA9615 > UBA6601. The sequence goes on from CAZEIY010000303.1 coordinate 232, forward strand.
ACGATCCGAGTGACTTCCCCGCTCTTCTCGATGCCTTGCAAGGGGGTGGCGATGTTGTCTCGGGTTGTCGCTCGGAGCGCAATGATCCGCTCGTGCGGCGCATCGCTTCGAAGGCATACAACGGGCTGGTCAACCAGCTCGCTGGCACTCGCTTTTCGGACCACTTCTCCGGGATCAAGGGATTCCGGGCAGAGGCCCTCCAGCGGATGAATCTCGAAGGAGGATTGATCCGGTTTCCGTTGGTGGTTGCAGCGCGCAGCGGGCTTGTTGTGCGCGAAGTCCCGGTGAGTCACCAGGCGAGAGAAGCTGGCGCTTCCAGCTATAGCCTCTATCGCCTTTCGTGCCTCGCATGGAATGACCTCACGGCTCTGCTGCCCTTCCTGCTTCGCTCCCGGTGACTCGCCCTCCCCCACGCCGCATTACCTCGCCCAACGCGTACATGTTCCAGAGCATCAGTCGGTGGTCGTCGACCCCGTCCCGGTGCCTTTGCACTCTGCGCCGAACGCTCTGAGGGCTCCACCCCATCGGCAGGGCGTCGGCATCGACCGCCACAGCACCATCGGCCAGCCATCGGCCCAGAGGGGCGCTGAAGCCAAGCTTCGGACGGTGCACGATAGATGCTGGCAGTAGGGGCTCCATCGCTTTCTTCAGGATGTACTTTGTGGTGCGCCCTCTCAGCTTCAGACCGTGAGGGATCTTCCTCACGCAGTCCACGAGGTCGTGGTCGAGAAAGGGCGTTCGGACCTCAAGCCCGTGCATCATGCTCATTCGGTCCACCTTGACGAGGATGTCATCCTGCAAGAAGACCCGGGCGAAGAACTCCAGGCTGCGATCGACCGGGTGGTCCGAACTGCAGCCGTCCCAGGCTTCGATAGCTTCTGAGTAGAGACTCTCAAGCTCGACCGGCTCACCGAGGAGTTCCTCGAGCTCAAGCGGTGACACCGGCGCGAGCCATAGTGGGTTCCATAGAGCAGGGCCATGACCAAAACCGCGCAGGGTTCGATCGATCTTGAAGCGGGTCGACATATAGCCGTGGTTGGGGCTGATGCGACTGAGCAGGCTGCGGATGCCACGGTGTACCGGAGAGGGAATAGCCCGCTCGATGAGGTCCGCGAATCGCAGCGCATGGAAGGGGTCGTAGCCGGCGAACAATTCATCGCCCGCGTCGCCGCCCAGAGCTACCGTGACCCGTTCGCGGGCTGTCTTGCACAGCAGGTAGTACGAGAGCATCGAGCTGTCGCTGAGCGGTTCATCTATGCGATCGAAGACCTCGGAAGTGATCATCGGTAGGAGCTCAGCACCAAAGGTAGTCACCTTGTGCTTAGAGCCGATCGCCTGGGCGGCGGCGAGAGCCTGCCTGGTCTCGTCGAAGCTGGGCTCATCGAAGCCAAGTGAGAAGCTCTCCAGGCCCCCCGATGTTCTGCCCGCTGCGATGGCAGCGATGGCGCTCGAATCGAGACCACCGCTGAGGAATATTCCAAGGGGGACATCGCTGACCAGTCGCCGACTCACGCTCTGCTCGAGGAGGCCTCTGACCTCGGCTGCCCAGCGGTCGGCTGCGGCGGCGTCAGATGGCCCCTCTGGTTCGATGGAATAGGACCAGTAGCGGCTCTCGTGAGCGCGAAGATCACGCAGGTCCAAGGTGAGGTTGTGACCACTGCGAAGCTTGCGTACCTGCTGATAGAGGCTGTGAACGCCAGGAAAGTAACCGTGAGCGCAGTACTTGTGGAGTCCGACCGCCGAGAGGCTCAGCTCGAGCTGGCGGTGTCCGGCGAAGGCGCGAACCTCGGAGGCGAAGGCGAAAGTGTCGCCCTGTTGATACAGGTACAAGGGCTTCTGACCGAAGCGATCGCGGCTGAGGAACAAGCTCTGGGTACGAAGGTCCAGGATAGCGAAGGCCCACATGCCAGAGAGCCTGGGTACGAGTTCCTGTCCCCACTCTCGAAAGCCGTGCAGTAACACCTCGGTGTCCGAGTGATCGCTGCGAAAACTGTGCCCCTTCGCTTCGAGTTCTGAGCGGAGCTCTCCGGCGTTGTAGATCTCTCCATTGAACACCACGACCATCTGTCCATCGCCGCTTAGCATCGGCTGTGTGCCACCCGCAATATCTCGTACAGAGAGTCGGCGGCTGCCCAGGAATACCGGCCACTCCTCGTCGACATACACACCCTCGCCGTCGGGACCGCGATGGCTCAGTGAGCGGGTCATTGAGTTCAGATCGCGGGCGTCACCCTTGCCAACAAATCCAGTGATGCCACACATCGCTCAGACTCTCCCATGGGCGGAGCCAAACAGGGATTCCAGCAGATCTGTGATCTGTACCGAGGAGTCCAGGTTGCTGGCCCGTTCCCCCCTGAGGACCTCACCGAAGGCGCGCAAGGAATGACTGAGGTTGTCACTCTCATCGCTGCTGAAGTTGTGATGTGTCTCGATCAGGCTCTCATCCGACCTCGCTACGGAGCGTGAGTAGCGCTGTCCGGTCACTGTTGGACCGGTGTTTTGGGGCTGGAAGCTCAGCGCGCCTGTGCTGCCGACGAGAGTGAGCGAGCGGCTCTTGATGGGGTCGTCCAGTGACGCGTCGAGGAGCACCTGCAGGCCGTCGGGCCCTTCGGCTGCCAGGGTCGTAGTTGTGAGGCGGTCACCCGTTGAGGCCGAAGACAAGGGGCGCCAACTCAGCTCAGCCAGCGAGATGAACATCTGCAGAATCGACAGCATGTGGACTACCAGCAGGGGCCCTACACCGTGCTCGCGGAAGCGGCCCAACTGGTGGAATCGAACCTGGATGCTGCGAAGGTCTCCCAGCCATCCCTGAGCAACAAGTTCCTGGGCGTTTCGAAGGCCGGGTGAGAAGGTCCAGGTGTAGTCGGTTTGGAGTGTGAGTCCGCGTGAGTTTGCCAGGGCGGCGAGCTCATGCGCCTGTTTGGAGTGCAAGCACATCGGCTTCTCGATCAGAACATGCTTGCCAGCCTCGAGCGCTGCGCGGCACAGCCGATAGTGGCTGTCGATAGGGCTCACGATGAGCACCGCTGCGATCGAAGGGTCTGCCCAGATCGCCTCGGCGGATGAGTCAATCTCAACGCCAGTGAGTGCCGCTTGCTGTTGCCGCGAGAGACGCTCGGGGTGCCGCACGTGCAGTCGGGCCAGCGCGAAGGCCGGATTGCGCTCGAGTGCAGCGTGCACCTTGCTGCCCCAGTAGCCGTAGCCGACCAGGCCAAGACGCACGGGTCTGGCAGCGGTAGCTGGACTAGCGAGCAGAGGCTCCACCATGGATGCGGTCGTACCAGGTGTTGGTCTCGAGAGCGACGCGATTGCAGCGCGCTCCGTGCTCGAAGCAGGTGGTGCAGTCGAACGATTGGTCCTGGCTGTGGAGGATCATCTCTTCGAGTTCTTCCCGGTTGCTGGGGATTTCTCCCAGACGACCCCACTCAAAGAGGGGCTGCGCGATGCTCGAGCAGCGATAGACGTAGCCATCTGCGGCGATGGTCAACTGGTAGTAGCCGTGAACACATTGCTCGAAGTCCATTCGCCCTACATCCTGGTGCTCTGGACCGAAGTAGAAGATGTAGGGGCTGTCATTCGGACTGGCGCTCACATAGGGGGCGAGCAGATCCCGGGCCGCCTCACTCATGGGCAGCTCCCAGCGGTCCCTGTATTTGCGGACCCGTTCGAACTCGTGTCCGTAGATGGCATAGGGAACCGAAAAACGAAGAGAGGCCAGCGGTAGGGATTTTGCGATCGAGACAATGTTCTCGATCTCTTCAATGCCCATGTTCCAGCGATTGAGGAGGTAGCAGACTCGCAGAGTGATGGGACTGTCCGTGGCCTCTTTGATCTGCCCTAGCAGCCGGAGCCCGGCGATGATCTCATCGAACCAGTAGTCCTCGGTCATCTTGCTGCGGCGGTGACTCTCTGGGAGTCCGGCGTCGAGACTGATCGTGACGTAGTCGCCGGGCTCGGCTGCCTCACAGAGCCTGGTAAGGAAGTTCGAGTCCTGCTCTAGTCGACGCAGAAGTGAGCCATTGGTCGTCAGGCCGAAGCGGCTGCCGACCTTCTTGACCGTCAGCAGGCAATCCAGAAGCAGGGGATCCATAGTCGGCTCAGTGTATTGACCACCGAAGATCACGTACTCCGTGCGTCCGTTGATCGATTCGATCAGCTTCAGCACCTTGCGGGTGTCCAGGTTCAGACTCTGATCACCCATCGAGCCCTGGCAGTGGCCGCATCGGAAGTTGCAGGGCTCTTTGCCGTTCGCAGCAAGATGGAACTCGAGTTGCCTGGGATAGACCATCTCACCGTTGAAGATGCGGCTCATATCGCCGTCCAGGCGCTCTTTGAGAATGCCCAGATAGTCGTAGCCAGGAGGGCGATAGTTGTTGGCTGGTGCGGGGCCTCGCGCCTGGGCGGGACCCGTCGCCCCAGCCTGTGGTGTCTGCAGGTGAAGAGTCTTGCGAGTGGGCATCGCGATGATCTGCCCCGACCAGATGCGTTCTCGTACCCGCTCTAGCTCGCTTTCGGATTGCGGATCAACAGGCAGGTCGGCCGCCTGCGCCGCGCCGGCGGAATGAGGGTCGAGATGCATTGGCGGACGCTGTGCCATGACTGTCTCGCAGTATAGCCGCCGCTGGGCTGATATAAATGGGCATGCGAGGCACGTGGTTCTTCCTTCTCTTCTTCTGTGCGGCGATTGTCGTTGCAGTGGTCTCGTCCGCTCCCGTTCAGGCAGCGGTTCAGGTCAACTCGGCGTTGGGCTCATCTGTGCAGGCGGAGCGCGTGCTGAGCGGCTTGAACTATCCTTCAGCGGCGGCCTTTCTGCCTGATGGGCGGATGGTGATTCTGCAGCTGGGCGGTCGCGTATTGCTCTGGAATGGCAAAGGGGTGCCGAGCCCCGTGGGCACCGTCGAGGTCGAGATGGATGGCGAGCGAGGCCTGCTGGGGCTGGCAGTCGACCCTCTTTTCGAGCAGAGCAGTAGGCTCTATCTCTTCTATTCAGTCGACGGAAGACAGCGTATCGGGCACGCGGTGCTCGATGTTGCTGGTGCCACCCTTGGACCGGTCACCGATCTGGTCACTGGACTCTCAGCAGATCGTGATCACAACGGCGGAGGTATCGCCTTTGGTCCCGACGGGTTCTTGTACTTCGGAACGGGTGACTCGGGCTGTTCCCGCTCTCGTCCGCCCGGCGATGGTGAGAACTACCTGGGCACCTGTTTGACGCGTCTCGAGGGCAAGATCAGCCG
>CAZEIY010000304.1:0-3773 GCA_964512375.1 uncultured Rickettsiales bacterium
TGCTTTCCAACCCCGATGAGCACTCCATTGACGAAGACCTGGGCGGTCTTCACCGAGGGGCGCACCAGAAGGAGACCACCCTTCTCGACCATCTCGACATCCACCGTGACGGACTTGCCGGGCCCCACCACCACCTGGTGATAGACGGTTGCGCGCCCCTCTATGCTCAGCTGCAAGCCATGGTTGCCAGCTTTGACGGGGTCGATAGTCGTCGGGGTCGGTCCATAGTCCTGCCCATCGAAGCTGATTCGGGCACCTTCGGGGTTCGAGTGGATAGCGACACTGCCCAGCGAACCACGCAGCTTGAGCTCAACGGGAGTCACCGATCCAGCCTCCAGCCTCACCTTGCCTTTCCAGGTTCCAAAGACATCGTGCTCTACCAGAAGGTCGTGAAGGCCCACCTCTGCTGGATCGAGGCTGACCTCTCGGCCGCTACCAATCTGCTGGTTGTTGAGAAAGACTTTGGCGCCGTCCACATCGATACGCACCTCAAGGGCAGGCTCCAGACGAAGGAGATTTGCTTTGAGCTGCACCGACGTATCCGCCTTGACGGTGATTCGCTGCTCGAAAGGCGCGAATCCGACCCGCTCGACCCGCACCGTGTGCCGTCCAGCGGCAACGATCTCAAGAATCGGCGCCTCACCGATCAGGGCATCATCGACAAAGACCATCGCCCCGCGGGCATTGGTGTTCACCTCAAGAATGCCCGTTGCCTGAGCCTGAGCCTGGCAGGGAACAAAGAGGATGCAAAGCAGCAAGGCTACTAGCAATGCAGGTGGTGGTCTGAAGATCATCGCAGCAGAGGCTAGCACTTTTTTAAAATAGCCCTCAGCCCGCCCAGTCGGGCAGGTCGCGTAGGACCCGACCCTCGGCGGTACGAGTGGTGATCTTCTCTCGGTCCAGAAACTCCAGGAACGGAATGGCATGGCGCCGGGTCAAGCCGGTTATCTCTTTGAACTCGACCGGACTCAGGATACCTCTTGCACGCACATGGGCAACGACTACCCGCACGAGGTTTCGGTAGGCCTCACGCTCTACCAGGTAGTCCTCACTGACCCGAATCAGCTCGCCTTGAGCCACAAGCCACTGCAGTGCATCCGGCGGCAGAGTGAGTCCCTCGCCGGCTTCACTCAGCGGCGGGGGATGAACACCACCAGCACCCAGACGCCTGACCAGTTCATCGAGGACGCCACGAACGTCGTCATCTGGCATGGCCTGGTGCCCTGGAAGAGCCAGACGGTGGCCGCGCTGATCGAAGCCAGCCTCGATGCACAAGGCGGGGACGAGCGCCTCAATGACGCGCTCCGTCGGCCGAGGTTCGAGCACGGCCCGAAGTTCGGACAGGGGCGCACCATCGAGCAGTGGATGGGCGGCGTGGTGCTCAGCGAGAAAGGCACGTGAAGCATCCGCCCACAATGTGACGACACCCGACCAGGACCAAGACGGCCGATCTGCAGGAATCACCACCGCATGTCCACTCGCAACAGATGCAGCAGCGGCTTCTTCCACCGATTGCGAGCCTGGAGGCAGTCGCCTGCGCAGAGCCAGGACATCCATGCTGGTGGCTCGATGGCGTTGCAATAGAGCAGCCGCCTTGTCCTCGAGGCGAACTCCATCATCTGAGAGCAGAACGAGGAGCTTCGCCGCCTCCGCCCTGGTTCGTCGGTCCAGCAGAGGCGGCTCCGGATCAAGAATGCGTCCTCCTCCCAGGGTCTCCATCGGCGACTCCGCGCGCACCACGAACCGATCACCTGCGACAAAGCCCAGAGGCTCGGGAAGGGCCAGTTGGGCGAGACCAGAATCCCCCGGAAGAAGTTCCTCGGGAGCCGAGCCACCATCCCTATCGATCAGGCGCACGGTGGCGACAACTTCGGCTGTTCCATACAGAAAACGAACGCGGCTGTTGTTGGCGATGGCCCGCGGCGCGTCATCGAGAAGAACAATCTCGACATCGACTCGATCTCCACCAGCCAGGGCCCCGGGGCTCGCAAGCCAGCATCCAGGCGGCACCAGAGGCGGATCGACACCGTGGAGGTTGAGGGCCACCCGTGTGCCCATGAATGCCTCCTTGGTCGCCGCGCCATGCACCTGCAGACCGCGGACCCGCACCTTGCGGCGAGCTGGCAGCACCTCCAGAGTGTCACCAACAGCGACCCGACCATCACGCGCTGTCCCGGTCACTACCGTGCCAAAGCCCCGAATGGAAAAGGACCGATCCACCGGCAGGCGAAATAGCGAGCCCTGCTCTCGCAAAGGGAGTCGGGCCGCTGCAGCACTCAGAGCGGCGAGAAGTCCGTCCTGTCCTGCCCCTGTCAACCCCGAGACAGCCAGGACATCAGCCTCTGGCCAGCGGCTATCCTCAAGGAGACCCCGTACGTCCAGCTCAGCGAGTTCGAGCAGTTCGTCCTCGACTGCATCGCAGCGCGTCAGCGCCACCACCAGCTCGGGCACAGCCAACACCTCCAGGATCGCGAGGTGCTCTCGCGTCTGAGGCATCACGCCCTCCTCGGCAGACACAACCAGCAACGCCACGTCGACCCCGCCTGCGCCAGCCACCATGGTGCGTACGAACTTCTCGTGCCCCGGTACATCAACGACCCCTGCAGGACGACCACAGGGAAGTTCCAGAGAAGCGAAGCCCAGGACGATGGTGATCCCTCGCCGTTTTTCTTCCTCGAGACGATCGCAGTCGGTGCCCGTCAGAGAACGCACCAGGGTGGTCTTTCCGTGGTCGATGTGACCGGCAGTACCTATGATGACAGCGCTGTTGCCTGGCAACGAAGACATGATGATGCTCCGAAATGGCGCGCACAGCGCCGAAACGTCGGGCACAATAGCGCACCGCAACGACAAAAGGCCTTAGGTAGGGCGCACTCTTGCCCGATAGGAACGGCACGGATCGCGCTTGTCAGGAAGTCAACGAAGGAGAAAACATGCGTCCCCTCTCTTCCCTCTTCCTCTCTTCACTGCTCGTGCTGGGCCTGGCACTGCCCGCCCAGGCGATGGCGCAAGGCTTGAGCCTGATCGATGAGTCCGAGCAGGACTCACAGAGCCACTCCGATGGCGAAGCATGGCTGCCCCTGTCCTCACTGCGTAGCGAGCCTGGCGTCGAGTTAACCCGATCCATAGTCAAGAAATCAGCCCCCACCATCTCCTGGAAGAACGAGGCACATGCGCTCGTGTTCAAACATCAAAAGGCCTGGGTACTGCCCACTCTCGTCCATGGCTTTACTCCTGGCCTGATACTCCTTGGTGGCATCGCTGACCAGGCGCAGCGCAACCCCGACTGCTTCAGCTGCGGAAGCGAAGTCTCCTACGCAGCCTCTCTCGCCTTCTACTTCCACGCATCCTCCGTCATCGCTGGAGGAGTCACATGGCTCACCTTCGGAGACCTGCACAACCGCATCTACTTCGAAGACGATAAGGCTCGGCTGGTCGATCGCCTTGAGCAGACCGGAAGAGGATTTGGTGTCGCGGCAATCGTCAGTGGCACCCTGGCGGCTCTCAGCGCCGGCATTCTGTTCGCCGCGATCACGTCCGAAGAACCCTGGAATAATCCGATCGTCGACATGCAGGGACTGTTCATCATGGGCTGGATTCAGAACGGCCTCGCTGCCCCGATCTTCGCCCATATCGCCATCGCCAATGCAGTAATCGCTGAGCAGATCGACGCCATTGGCGAGGATGGTGGGAGTCCGGGCGACGCTACGGCGATGCTACGTCGTAGCAGACGGCCCCGCCTCCTCGGTGCTTCGCCCTTTGGATTCTCAATG
>CAZEIY010000304.1:3783-5452 GCA_964512375.1 uncultured Rickettsiales bacterium
TCGACTCTCACCTCGTAGCGTGTCGACCTCGACCCCAGCCTCGTCTCGGGTGTAGCGTTCCCGTTCCCCCAACCGGAGGCCCCTCCTGTGTCCATCGACGAGAGCCGCACCCTACAGCCCATTCAAATCGCAATCTTGACCGTCTCTGATCGACGTAGCCTGGACGATGACCGTTCCGGGGCCGTGCTGGTAGCGCGAGCCGAGGCTGCAGGTCACAGCATCATCGACCGCCAGATCCTCCGCGACGAGCCCGCCGAGATCGAGGAATTGGTCCGCCGTTGGGTAGCCCGCGAGGACATCGATGTGGTGATTGCCACGGGGGGTACCGGAGTTACGGGACGTGACACGACGCCAGAAGCATTCGCTGCGATCTACGAGAAGGAGATCCCTGGCTTCGGTGAGCTCTTCCGCTGGCTCAGCTACCAGAAGATCGGCACCTCGACGATCCAAAGTCGTGCCAGCGCGGGAGTAGCCGGGGGAACCTACCTGTTCTCCGTGCCCGGCTCGCCAGGTGCCTGCAAGGACGCCTGGGACGGCATCCTCGCCACTCAACTGGACTCGAGGTTCCGGCCCTGCAACTTCGTCGAGTTGATGCCGCGGCTACGGGAACGCTAGAGGAGCATCCAACACCCCCAGGGGGCGGTCTCAAGACAACTAGACTATTGTATCGGTCTAGCAGGAAGCCGAGGTGCCCGTGCAAGTCATCGATTCGCCAACCCGAACCCTACGGGACCGGTTACTGCTGCTGCTCTCTCTGCTGGTAGCCCTTCCTGTGGGCTGCTACAGCGAGAATGAGATCCGTAACTGCGTCACGCCAATCGAAGTGGGTGTCACCCAGCCCGACGACGGACAGGAATACCTGCAGGGCTACCCCCTGGACATCGAAGCCAACATCCGGAGCCTGTGCGGCTCGAGCTTCCTCGAAGATGCCATCTACGTCGTGACCTCCGACGTAGACGGCGAGCTCGGTGGACAGTTCCTTATCGAAGACGGTCTACTCAGCTTTCACAGCGAGCAGCTACTCGCTCTGGGCTTACACACCATGACCCTACGAGCCGATAGTGAGAATGCTGCCAGCGGCGAGGGCACCGTCGAGATCGTCGTCCTCGAGAACCTGCCACCAACCGTCGAGATCACAAGTCCGACGCCCGAAGAGAACGAGTTCGAAGCGGCCATCGGCGTGACCATCCACGCACAGGTCACCGATCCCGCTGAGCCCCTCGATTCCCTCACCCTCGCCTGGACCCTCGATGGAGTCACCCTGGAAGAAGGTCCCGCTCATGCTCTCGATCAACAGAGCAGTGACGAGGCGGAGTTCGTGTTGTGGACTGATGAGACCGACCTCACCCCCTTTCAGTGGTGGCTCGATGAGGATGGCGACGACTACGGGACACCCAATGGTTCCCTGACCAGCTGTGACCAGCCGGCCGGTGAGTGGCTCAACCCAACCGCCCCGGACTGCGACGATGCGAACAGCGAGATCTACCCAGGCCACCCCGACTACTGTGGTGACGGGATCGACTCGGACTGTAACGACCTGACCCCAGCTGGCTGCTCGCCGATCGGCAACGTCGCCGCCGAACTCAGTGATGCCTCAATCGTGGGCGCCTATGACCTGGTCGCGGGCGTCGGTGACCTCAACAACGACGGCTGGAACGACATCGCGCTC
>CAZEIY010000305.1:0-5407 GCA_964512375.1 uncultured Rickettsiales bacterium
GGGCGACGGCGAAGAGACGATGCTCGAGATCGTCCAGGCGCGTGCGGCTGGACGATCGCCGTATGGCATCGCCGGCACCTGGCAGCGAGACGCCGATGGCGTGCCCCAGAAGGCTGCTCCGCGTGATCCCGTGCAGGATCTGGACTCTCTACCCTTTGCGGCCCGTGATCTCTTCCCCAACCACTTGTATCGGGCGATCACTATCGAGCGGCCCTTTGCCACCATGTCGACGGTTCGTGGGTGCCCGTATGCCTGCCACTATTGTGGTCAGACTGGGGTGCGTGAGAGCTACCGAGCCCGTTCTGCGGAGTCCATCTTCGAGGAGATTCGCTTCCTCATTCACAGCGGCTTCAAAGAGCTCATCTTCTTTGACGAGACGTTCACCGTGGACCGCGAGCGTGTGATCGAGCTGTGTAATCGAATGATCAACTCCGGGATGGTGATCCCCTGGACCTGTCGCACGCGGGTGGATCTGGTCGATCGCGAGCTGTTGACCCTCATGAAGCGCTCGGGCTGCAAGCGCCTGCAGATGGGAATCGAGAGCGGCAGTCCAGCGGTACTCGAGCGCATGAACCGCAAGATCAACCTGAGCCAGGTTGAAGAGGGCTTCCGTCTCGCCCAGGAGCTCGGCTTTGAGCGGCGTGGCTACTTCATGTTGGGCTACCTCGACGAGACGCCCGAAGAGGCGCAGATGACGGTTGATCTTGCTTGCCGAATGAAGCTGGACTGGGCCTTGTTCAGTCGCACCATCGGTCTGCCGCAGACCCCGCTCTATGACGATCTCCTCCAGCGCGGCATCCTCGAGGTGGACTTCTGGCGCGAGTACACCTTGCTGCGTTTTGGTAACAAGGTCCCCTATGTTCAAGATGAGGACTACCTGCGTGGGCTGCAGCGCCGCGCCTATCGCAAGTTCTACAGCCGGCCGAACGTCTTGCTCGGCAAGCTGCGCGATCTGCCCAGCCTGCATCGGGCTAAAGAGTATGCGCAGGGTGCGCAACTCTTCTTCGCCATTCAGACCGAGGCCAACCGCAACGTCCCCTCGACCATGTGGAAGCGGGTCGCCGGGCAGCACAACATCCGCTTGGGGGAGCTGTCCGGTCGCGAGGGCAGTACGTCCAGGAGCGGCAGCGAACACCTGGGTTGGTAGAGCGGGACCCTTCAGGCCACCACGGTGCGTCTGCGTCGGATGAAGTGAGGCACTCTTCTAGTCGGTACTTGTTCGGGGATCCTAGATGATTCGAGGGTGCATACCGTGGGGCCTTGTCTCTTGTGACCTGATCTGTGGCAACCTCCGCTCGTGATTGTTCTCACCAGCGATCAGGATTGGGCGCCCGCCTGGGCAACCGCCGACCTTTTGCAGCAGTGGCGAGACGCTGGCGTCGCAGGCACGTTCTTCGTCACCAATGCGTGTGAGTCGCTCGCAGGCGTAGGTCGAGATGATGAAATCGAGCTGGCCTGGCACCCCAACTTCATGGCCGGCTCGAGTCATGGCAGCACCCCAGCCGAGGTGCTCGACACCCTGAGGGAGCTGGTGCCCAATGCTCTGGGTGCCCGGGCTCACTACCTGGTGCGGTCTACGGCCCTGCTCGAAGAATACTCGCGCCAGGGCCTGCTCTATGAGGCCTCGGATCTTATGGATGGACAGTCCGGACTGTGCGCTATCCCCAGCTGGAACTCAGTGGTGAGGGTGCCCATCTACTGGGCTGACGACGTTCATGCCATGCACGGCCGTGCCTTTGCGCTATCGAGCATGGACATGTCTGCGCCGGGTCTCAAGGTGTTTGCCTTTCACCCGATCCACGTCGCGCTCAACACGCGAACCCTGGACGGCTATCGGGCCTTTCATGCGGCGATGAGCGCTACCGGTCGGCCGATGACCGAGGCCAGCCGTGAAGAGGTCACACGTTTTCGTGAGGATGGACCGGGTACCGCGGCTCTGCTGACAGAATTGTTGGCTCTGCTGGTGGAACAGCCCGAGCGCAGCGCTGGCACGGTCTCTGGTGTGGCGCGTGCAGCTTGGAGCCGGCACGAGAACGCGGGCTGAGCCCTTGTCAGCGCCCCCCTGCCTGCAGCGCCCCCTCACCGTGCTGTTGACCAGCGTCGGCAATGAGGCTCTGCCGGGCTTCGGCCAGGACCTGCGGGTGTGCGCTCCCACATGGAGACTGATCGGCACGGACATGCGTGACGATCCGACCAGGACCCGTCGCTGCGATGCCTTCCACCTCGTGCCAGCTCGCACCGACTCCGCCTACCTGCCTGAGCTCTTGCGCATCTGCCAACTCGAGAACGTTGATCTGGTCCTGCCGCTGTCGACTCGCGATCAGGACTTCTTCAGCGATTCAACCACCCAAGCAGCTATTCGCAGCGCGCTCGGCGATGTGCCGGTGGTGGTCAGCGACCAGGCGGCGGTAGCTCGCGCCAACACCAAGATCGCGCTGTTCGAGTGCCTGGGCGCAGACAGCGACCTGTTACCACAGAGCAGGGTTGTTGGCGGTCCCGATGAGGCGCTCGCCGCGCTCGAGGAGCTGTGTGCGGAGCACGGTGCCGCCCTGCTCAAAGAGGACCGGGGAACGGGCGCCCAGGGAATGCTGCGGGTCGGTCGACCCGGCGCGGATGCCGCGCCCGCCGAGGACGCCCAGTGGCTCAGTATCGAGCGTGCAAAGCAGGAACTCAGCGCAGAACAGCGCGAGGGCAGGGGCTCATGGCCTAGGCAGGTGGTCGCCTATCTACCCGGCTCGGAGTACAGCGTGGACGTTCTGTGCGATGCCGGCGACGTGCTGGCCGGCGTGGTGCGCTTGCGGCTCGCCTCTCGTGGTGGCCTGGCGACCGACTCGGTGGTGGTCGACGACGCGGACGTGAGGGATGCGGCCCACGCCGTCGTTCGTGCTACCGGCCTCAGCTACGTCGCGAACGTGCAGTTTCGCCGTGATGCGAGCGGTGCGCCCAGGCTGCTCGAGGTGAACCCCCGTATTCCAGGCACCATCGGCCTCTCAGTAAACGGGGGCCTCAATCTTCCCTTAGCGGCAATGTGCCAGGCCCTTGGCGAGAAGCTGCCGCTTCCCGAGCCGCAGGTGGGTCTGCGTGCGATTCGACATGGCGACGTGCTCTACACCCTGCATCGCTTTGGGGCCCTGCCTGGCGCAGGTCATGAGCACTGCGGGGTTCTGCCGGAACTCATCGAGGGTGACGAGCCGACCTTTGTGCTCTGGGATCTGGACGGCACGCTGGTGCGGCTTCAGGTGGGCCTCGACGACATCGCTGTCTGGAAGCGGTCGCTGCAAGAGCGCTTCGAGAGTCTTGGATGGACGGGCGGGTGGAGCCCGCTGCTGCCGAGCCTCGAGGCGGCCCTCGAGCAGGCCGCTGGCCAGCTCAGCGATCAGCAAGCAGAGGAGCTGCGTCAGCAGTGCTATTCGGACCTCGACCAATGGGAAGAGGCAGCCTTGGGTGGCGTCTCGGTGGCGGATCAGGTGGTGAGGTTGCTCACGGACCTCTCTCGCTGCGAGCTGCACATGGCGCTGGTGAGCAATAACGGGCCCTCGGCAGTGGCTCGCGGGCTCTCCGCTCTGGACGAGCACCTCTCAGCTATTGGCGCCGGCACGACGGGCCTCTCTGCGGTGGTCGCTCGCGGGCCTGGTCTGCCCGCTAAGCCGTCCGACGGTATGTTTACTGAAGCCGTGCGCCTGCTCGAGCGGCAACACGGCGAGGCTTCACGCATCGTGTGTATCGGAGACGCCCCTGGCGACCTCGCCGCGGCGTCGGCGTTGCACAGCTCAACAGGTATTCCGGTGGACTTCTTGGGCATCTCTTAACGGGAGTACCCACCAATCTCTGCCAGGCGATTCGTTGCCTTAAAGATCGGATCTTGCGACGTCGCTGGTAGTCTCTTGAACATGACCATCGATTACTTGCGCCTCGTCCTTCTTCTCGCGGCCCTGGGCGCGGCAGGCTGCTATCCATCCCCTCCTGCCGGCTCTATGACCGATGCAGACGGTGATGGCGTCGCCGCGAGCGATGACTGCGACGACAACAATGCGGAGCTTGGCGCTCGCGCCGCGGATGGTGATTGCGACGGTATCTTGATGGCCGAGGACTGTGACGATGACGATACTGGGGCGGTGTCGAGCCTTGAGGATGCGGACTGTGATGGCGTGCTGACGGATGATGACTGTAACGACTCCGATGCCGATGTAGACCCAGTTGACGGGGTTGCCGATGGCTCTCTCTTTGGCGCTCGGGCCGACGATCTGGACTGCGATGGCGTGGTGACCGACGAGGACTGTGACGATGACAACATCGCTCAGCCCAATGAGGATGCGGACTGTGATGGCGTGCTGACGGCCGATGACTGCGATGACAGCGCAGATTCTGGTGCAGCGCTCGGCGCTGTCGCTACCGACGGGGATTGCGACGGCGTGCTGACGACTGAGGACTGCGACGACACGAATCGCGACCAGCCCAATCTGGATGCGGACTGCGACGGCGTGCTGACGGCTGCGGACTGCGATGACAGCGCAGATTCTGG
Organism: uncultured Rickettsiales bacterium; assembly: GCA_964512375.1. Taxonomy (GTDB): domain Bacteria; phylum Myxococcota_A; class UBA796; order UBA9615; family UBA9615; genus UBA6601. Next base: position 4,523 of record CAZEIY010000305.1, read on the forward strand.
TGCAGCGCTCGGCGCTGTCGCTGCCGACGGGGATTGCGACGGTGTGCTGAGCGGCGATGACTGCGACGACAACAACGTCACTCAGCCCAACCAGGATGCGGACTGCGATGGCGTGCTGACGGCCGAGGACTGTAACGACTCCTCAGCTGATATAGACCCAGCTGATGGGGTCGCAGATGGCTATCCTTTTGGGGCTCACGTTCTTGATAATGACTGCGATGGGTACGACTCAGTTGCGTCGGGTGGTGATGACTGTGACGACGGCGCCGCAACCATCTACCCAGGGGCAGAGGAGCTATGTGATGGCGTGGACAGCGACTGTGACGGCACCCTTGAGCGTGATGATGATCTAGATGGTTTCTACGACTGTGAGGACTGCCAGGACCACGACCCATTTCTCTATCCGTACGATCTTAATGGCGACGGTATTTTTGATGGCTGCGGTTGGCGCGATGTCGCTGCCGGCGGCTACCACACCTGCGGAGTCAAGAGCAATGGCGTGGTGGTCTGCTGGGGTAACAACGGCGCCAGCATATTAACTGTCCCAGTGCTGCTAGGCGTCGTAACAGAGGTGTCAGCGGGGCATTACTTCACGTGCGCCATCAAGCAAAACGGTGAGCTTGAGTGCTGGGGCAGTGACACTTATGACCAGGTGAGCGATTTACCGGGGGGACCGTCGCACCGAGATTTGTCGGCTGGACGCTACAATGCCTGTGTACTCGATGAACTGGGCGAGATCAGTTGTTGGGGCGCGGGATCTGGGCTTCAGGACTGTGGACCTTACAATGGCGCGTACCATGTTGACTGTGACCAGTCAGTGCCTCCAGCCGCCTCGGGATATGCATCGCTGACAATGGGCTACTACCACGGCTGCGCTCTTGACGG
>CAZEIY010000306.1:0-5388 GCA_964512375.1 uncultured Rickettsiales bacterium
ATTCCAGGGAGACGGGCATTCCCTTTCAGCTTGGGCTCGTGCGCAATCACTATGTGGGCCGTAGTTTCATAGAGCCCACCCAGCAGATTAGGGACTTCGGCGTAAAGCTCAAGCTCAATCCCCTCAGTCACATGCTCGAGGGAAAGAGGGTTGTTGTTGTCGACGACAGTCTTGTGCGGGGCACCACCTGCAGGAAGATTGTTCGCATGTTGAAGCGGGCTAGAGTGGCGGAGGTCCACCTCCGTATTGCTGCACCCCCGACAACAGGCTCCTGCTTCTATGGAATAGACACTCCTTCGACGAGTGAGTTGATCGCTTCGTGCAATGAGATCGCGGAGATTGGACGCTTCATTGGGGCAGACAGTATTGGTTACTTGAGCATCGGGGGAATGCACGGCGCTGTTCATGAGGGGAAGAGCGGATACTGCGATGCTTGCTTCTCCGGGCGCTACCCGGTCACCTACGACGAGGCCGTGGGCGCACCGCAACTCCCTCTGTTCAGCGCAGACTGATAGACTCCCATGAAGTTTCTGAAGCTTGCTGAAGAGAGGGTGAACTAGCGTGGCTGCCATCATCGGCATTGACCTAGGTACGACGAACAGCTGTGTTGCTGTCGTGGCCAATGGCCGCCCGAGTGTGCTCGAGGACGACCGGGGATACAACATCCTCCCGTCTTGCGTGGCCACTAGCGGAAAGGGCCGCTTCCTTGTCGGGCATGGCGCCAAGGCGCTGGTGCTCAATCATCCGAAGAATACGCTCTACTCGATCAAGCGCCTGTTAGGGCGCAAGTTCAGTTCCGATGAGGTGCAGGAGGCTGCCAGGCATCTGAGCTTCGACATCTTTGCTGATGAACAGGACGACGTGGTCCTGCGTATGGGAGACATCGAGGTCACCCCGGTCGAGGCGTCTTCGATCATCCTCAAGGCGGTAAAGGAGATCGCAGAGAAGAGCCTTGGGGAGACCATCTCCGAGGCGGTCATCACTGTTCCTGCCAACTTCAGTCACCAACAACGTCAGGACACAATGGCTGCGGGGAAGCAGGCTGGCCTCAATGTGCTCCGACTTCTGAACGAGCCCACTGCGGCCGCTCTGGCCTTTGGGTTCAAGAAGGACCTGGAGAAGAAGATCGCGATCTTCGACCTCGGAGGCGGCACTTTTGATGTCTCGGTGGTAGAGGCGGCGGACGGTGTCTATGAGATCCTCGCCACTGCAGGAAACACCTTCCTGGGCGGCGAGGACTTCGATTACCGAATCGTGGACTGGCTGGCAGACTCGTTCATCGCTTCCGGTGGAGACGACCCCCGACAGGACCTGTCTGCCTTGCAGCGCCTCAAGGATGCAGCAGAGCAGGCCAAGTGCGAACTTAGCTTTGTCGATCGCACACCCATCCTGATTCCGCGCTTGCAGGGGACCCGAAACCTTGAGTTGGAGCTGCGTCGGGAACAGCTTGAGGAGATGGTGAAGGATCTGATTAATGAGACCATCCGAATCACGGATGATGCGCTCAGAGAGTCGGGAATCAGCATCGAGGAGCTTGACGAGATCATCCTGGTTGGCGGGATGACCCGGATGCCAAAGATCCAGGAAACCATCCGCGTCTACTTCGGAAAGAACCCTTGCAAGGGTGTTCATCCGGAAGAAGTAGTTGCCATTGGGGCGGCCGTTCATGCTTCCTTTCTGGGTGAGGATGGTGGTGATGAGTCAGATGCTCCGCTGCTTCTGGACGTCACTCCCTTCTCGCTGGGTATGGACGTAGCGGGTGGCTACTGTCGTCCTATTATCAAGCGCAATACGACCGTTCCGTGTTCTGAGACCCACACCTTTACGACCGTGGTCGACGACCAGAGTGAGGTTCAGATCGTTGTTCGGCAGGGTGAGAGCAATGTCGCCGCCGACAATGAGCTCCTTGGCGAGTTTGCCCTCCAGGGCATTCGTGCGGCGAAGAGCCATGAGCCCAAGATCGATGTGACCTTCAAGGTGGATGGCAACGCGATCTTGCACGTCACCGCTATGGATCGAGACACTGGCGAAACGCAGGCCATCTCAATTCGTGAGTTCGTGCGCGAGGATGACATCAAGGCGGTCGCCCTCACTGATGGAGATGCGCCTCCTCCCGCAAGTGGGGAGGAGAACTCTGCGGAGTCCGAGGCGGAGGAGTCCTCCGGGCTTTTGGGCAAGATCGCTAAGCTCGCCAAGATTGGCTCCAAAGACGACCACGCGGTTGCCGAGCGCGACGAAGAAGCTGCTGCTCGAGCGCTGTCGTCGCAGATTGAGGACACTCAGGAGATCCCAACGCTGTCCCACGCTGATCTCTATGGCGTCGCTCCGCGCCAAGACAGCGAGTCACCTTTTGGCAGTGACCTGAAGGTAGGAGACGAACTCGATCTTGGTTCGTCGGGGCTCGATGAGCTTGACCCCTTTGGCGTTGCTCCACGAGAAGGATCTGACTCTGGTGTGTCCGCCGGACCCGCCATTATGCACTCAAGCCCTCTTGAGACGAAGCCAGAGGTCGCTGCTCCGGCCGCTGCTCCGGCCGCTGCTCCGGCCGCTCCCGAGAAACGTAAGAAGCGCCCAGCCCGACTCCGTATCTCGTACAAACGCGCCAGCACCTTCGTGAAGGAGTACAAGCGGAACCTGAAGCGAGGCGGAACCTTCGTCAAGACGAAGAAGCCCCTCGAGGTTGGACGAGACTGCATCTTACACCTGACGATTCCGGGCTGTGATGAGCCTGTCGAGGTGCGAGGGTCCGTGGTCTGGTCCAGCCGCGACGCCGAAGACATCGAGGAGAAGGAGCAGGGAATGGGTATCAAGTACTCCCTTGAGGATGCCGCTGGGCTCTCCAGGCTCAAGGAGATTCTAACCCGTCTCGCTGAGGACGCGGCCAGCGCCTGAACGTCAAGAGATGACGATCACATCGTCAATCCGCCGTCCACCACGAACACCTGACCCGTGATGTAGCTAGCCGCTGGACTACACAGGAATGCAACGGTCTGTGCGATCTCGTCAACCGTGCCCATGCGCCCACAAGGCACCATCTTCATCATCTCGTCCAACATCGCCTTTGGCATCGCATCAGTCATGTCAGTCTGAATGAAGCCAGGGGCGACGCAGTTCACCAGGATCTTGCGCTTTCCAAGCTCCTTGGCAACGGCCTTGGTGAAGCCGATCATGCCAGCCTTGGCAGCGCTGTAGTTGGCTTGTCCGGGGACCCCAACGATGCCCGAGACCGATGCGATGTTCACCACGCGAGCGCCGGTATCTCGATTGCGGAGCAGAGTGCGTGTCGCCTGCTGGGTGACGTTGTAGCAGCCTCCCAGGTTGGTCTGAATCACTGCGTTCCAGTCGTCGTGCTTCATCGCCATCAACAATCGATCGCGGGTAATTCCGGCATTGTTGACGAGGATGGTGAGCCCACCGAGCACCTCGACGGCACCCTTCACGAGGCCGCCCGCGGCTTCAAAGTCTGAGACGTCGGCCTGGATGGCGGCGGCAGTGCGCCCCATCGCCCTAATCTCCTCAACGACAGCATCCGCTGCGGTGGAATTGCTGTTGTAATTGATGACTACATCTGCGCCTCGTCGCGCTAGCTCGAGGGCGATGCCGCGCCCGATGCCGCGTGATCCGCCAGTAACAAGTGCCTTAAGTCCAGCAAGTTCCATGCTTACTCCAGAGAGAGTGGGTAGGGCGCGTTTCTAACGGAGAGTGCGGGAGCGGTCAACGTGTGGATACTCAGAACACCGAAAACGGAATCCGCTGCTCGAGCACCTCAATGCGGACGTCAGCTTCGTTGAGGCCGGTATCCCTGGCCCGCTTCGGGGCAACGGACCACCAGTGCACACTGACCCTCAGGGTGTAGTCCCCTGGTTTGCTCTTGCGTGAGATGTCCGCGGCGTAGTCGAAAACTCGGCTTGAGGCAGCTGCCAGGCGGGAATCTGATTTTTGTACAAAGGGCGGCTCTGACTGCACCTTGCGAGCCAGCCAGTGTGACTCGGGCTCAGTGCCCCGGGCTGGCTGGCCACTGGCGTCGAACATCTCAAAGCGAATCTCGACTTGATGAGATGGATCACCCGTTGGCACGGCGTGGCCAGCCCCCGTGTTGAGCAAGGTGGCGGCAGCGCGGAGCTTCTGGCCGCGTTGGACCTCGTGCTCACGAAGGTCGACCTCAAGCGTGATCGCCCTGCGCATCTCCTCCGGGGCTCGATTGCTCAGGAAGCTGTGTGAGGCGAAGGCGGCGTAGCGGGAGCCGGCAACAATTCCCGACGTGCGCGGCATGTGGCACTGCTGACATGGGATTCCAGCCTCACCCCAGGGGGAGCGGAGCCACTCGCCAACAGTATCCAAGAAGGGGTGATCCTCAGCGCCCTGCAGACTCACCTGATGACAGAATGCGCATGCCGTTGAGTCTCGCAGCATGTCGGCCTGTGCGACCGGGTGGGGAGATTCTGAGGAGTGGAGCTGCCTCGGGCCGTAGATTGTTCCATCTCGCACGTGGCAGGCGGCGCAGGTAACCCCTTCGAGAGCGAGGGTGGGGCTATAGGACGGGTTGTTGCTCTTTGGACCCGTCGACCCGGGGCCGAAGTGAAGAGCTGGCCGTTGGTTTTCGAGCGGAAGGTGGCAGTTCTGGCATTCGGGTGGATTTCCCATAGCTCGCGTAGCAGCAAGATAGACTGGATTCGTGGACGCTGTGGCGTGTCCGGATGCCGCCCACTGGTCGTGGATTTCTGCATGGCATGCATTGCAGGCCTGCGCAGAGAGAGAAACCATCGGGTCGGGAGGCACTTGCTTTGCGATGGGGCCAAGGCGACCGGGGAAGAGATTGGGGCCAAGGGGGCCTCGGGGTCGGGGGAGTCCCCCCTGGGTGCTCTTCCACACGGGGGGTGGTAGGGAAGGGGAGCGCTGCGACTCTTCGGAGGCCTCTTCCTCCTCCTCAGTCTCCTTCTCCCCCTCGCTGGTGGGGTCTTCGTCGTCGCTTCCTTCTTCTTCATCTGGAGCTGCTGAGACGCCAGGCAGAGCGAGGCTGAGCGCTGCGACGCCAACGATGAGGGCGAGAGCAATGGGGTAAAGGGTGCCTCTCATAGGACGCGCAGGGTAACAGGCCCGGCTTGAAAATGGGCTCGCGCACCGCCCAAAAGGGAGGGCTCAGAAGTTGATGACGGAGGCATCGTCCTGGCGGGTGGCCGCGGGGACCTGAACCACACTGCCCGGGCCATACAGGTCAGTGTAGATGCTGTAGAAACGGACCACCTTCTGGATGTACTTTCGTGTCTCGTCGAATGCGATCTCCTCAATGAACTCTTCCAGCGGAATGCCTTGCTTCGAGCGCAACCAACGGCCGATGTTGTGTGGTCCCCCGTTGTAGGCTCCAACAGCGAGCGGAAACTGACCGTC
>CAZEIY010000307.1:0-5383 GCA_964512375.1 uncultured Rickettsiales bacterium
ACTCTCCTCTGTCCCTCTGTACACTTCAGACCATCGGATTGAGCCCTTCGTAGCGGCCCTTGCTCAAGAACAGGTTGTGGCAAATCCTGGCGAAGTAAAGAAGGTGCTTGAGGTGCCGCTATTGGAGCTGCTGCTTCAAGATCAGCTCGACGCCATTCCCTGGCTTTTCGACGGTAAAGAGGCCTTATCTCCCGTGTTCTCGCTACAGGGGCACCTTGTCTATGGAGCGACCGCTCACACGCTATATGAGCTTCTCGAGGTAATCGCCCGAATCTGTAACGAGGAAATGCCACCGTTGATAGCCGGGCGATTCTGCTGGGAAGACGCGATACCTGGCTTCGTCGCACCCTGGTCATGAATCGCCCACCCTCGGCGCCGTGAGTCACAAACTCACGCTCAGCATCACTCGCCAAGTCGCTCTGGCTCCTCCCCCTGCTCTAACACGTAGCGACTGTTGGTCTGGAGGGTGAATTGCTCTGATGATGCTGCCGCATCAGGCCAGGTAACTGCGACAGAGACCTCCTCTTGATCGGCGAGACCAAAGTGAAGGACCTTGTCGTCCTGCGCAGCCTGGTGACCGTGGCCTCCGTCCACCTGACGAGTGATGGTCAATCCACAGACCTCAATCGCCACCCTGGCGCCAATAGCTGAGTGATTGCTGCCCCCTGCCCCTCGAAGTTGCAGTTGCAGCCATCGATTCGCACTCCCCACAAGGTTCTCGAAATACCGCACCTGGGTGTCCTCATAGCAGTCTGCGCCGCTCGCGCCCCCACAACGCATCCTCGAGTGACCCACCACCAGATCCAGATCTCCATCACGGTCGAAATCCGCAGTTACAGCTCCAGCGCTGCGGTTGTGATCGATGCCCAGGCCCGTCGGGACCGATTCAAAGAGACGAGGCGCTACCTGCTGAAAGAGTAGCCCCCTGTTGCCTGGATAGTCTGAAGCAGAGATGTAGACATCCAACCAACCGTCATTGTCGAAGTCGAAGATCGTGTTGTTCATGTCACCGTGGTCCCAACCAACTTCTCCTGCGTCTCTCTCAAAGCCGGTCGTGGCGTTGCCGGGTCGTGCAAAACTCACCTCGCTACCGCCCTCGTTGAAGAGCAACTCCGCCGGATCTGAGCTGCTGCCAACATCCCAGTGCACAATCTCACCGGTCAACAGATCGAAGAATCCGTCATTGTCGACGTCTGCACAGGTTGTGGTTGCGCTGTTCCCACCAAGTCGCCAGGGCTCTCGATCCTGACTGTGATTCCAGCGGTAGTTAGGACCGAAGGCTGCGGCCAGTTGGGCACAGTTCGCCTCAGGGGGAGGTGTCAGATCACAGTCCTCAGCGCTCGGATTATCCTCGCAGTAGCACTGCGCGCTCATGTTGGTGGTCCAATCACTGCGCTCATCAAAGGCGTACCCCGAAGCGACAGAACGATTCTCGTAGGAGACGGCGGCACCATCGTTCTCGCCCTGCCAGAGTTGATTGGGCACCCTCCCATAAGATGCTGAGAGCAACTCGGGAATACCATCGTTGTTCAGATCACACGCCGTAGCTCCCCAACCCCAGGTATGCCCACGTCCCTCGTTGAGAGCCTCGACACTGTTCCACTGTCGAGTGGTCAGGCCAAGTGAATCGGTGCCATCCAAGAACGACCCGTCCCCCTGTCCAAGATAGAGCCGATCCTGGAGTGGAGAGTTGTCGTTCCCCCGCTTGTTGTTGCTCATCCACAGGTCCAAGAAGCCATCCAAATTGACATCGGTAAATGCAATTCCATTGGGGACCGTGGGGTGGCCGCCATTCCTGAGATCGCTCGCCTCGGGACCGTGGCGAAAGCCACCGCTGCCATCACCCATCATCACCTCGGTCGTCTCTCCAGCGACGGAACTCGGGTCTTGCAATGCCTTGGCAATCACGATGTCGATCACGCCATCGTTGTCCACGTCTCCAGAGATCATCAGTTCACCGTCAAGCCCACCGTTGGGGGTATCCATGAGTCGTCCAACCAGCAGGCCTGACGACTCCGTCACATCTTCAAAGCGCCCATGCGTATTGTTTCTAAGGAGCCACCGCGAACGAGTCCCATCAGCGCTGAAGTCGTCTGGCCCCGAGCCCCTCCGTACCAGTAGGTCACTCCAGCCGTCACCGTCGTAGTCCACAACGCTCAGGCGAAGCCCGCGGACGCCTATTACGGCAAGTCCCCAGGGCTCCGTTGCCTCGGCAAAGGCCTGAGTGCCCTCAGTCCACGAGACTTCCGTGAGTTCGCACTGCACCGGATCTGAAGGTGGTGTCTGCTCAAGTGCTGCGCAACCCGTGGCCCCAAAGATCGCAAGTAGAGAAAGAGATGCCTTAGTGTTCATGAGCACGAGGATACCGGGACATGGGCAATCCCATGCCAGATTCTGCTACCGTCGTGCGCCCTGGGAGACCTCTGCATGCCGACCCACAATATTGAAGGCACCAACATCCACTTCCAGGACCGCGGCTCAGGCCCGGCGCTGGTGCTCCTGCACGGGCTGGGTTCCAGTGGCCTCGACTGGGAATACCAGTACCCACACTTCGAAGAGCACTTCCGAATCATTGCGCCGGACCTACGTGGATTCGGCCAGAGCGACAAGCCGGATGGACCCTACTTTGTGGCGCGCCAGGCTGCAGACGTGGTGGCCCTGCTGGACCATCTTGGGATCTCTGAGGTCGCGCTCCTCGGCTTCTCGATGGGCGGAGCGATAGCCTTCGAACTTGCAGCGAGCCACCCCCAGCTCGTTCGCCAGTTGATCATCGTCAATAGCTCAACCTCCTTCGTCACTGACCACTGGCGCAAGCAGCTGGAAGTTTTCGTACGCAAGAGCGTCATTCGACTGCTTGGTGTCCCACAGTTAGCAAAGCTAATTGCCCGACGACTGTTCCCAGCTGAGAACCAAGGGGAGTTGAGGGAGATGACCATCGAGAGGTATGGGGCTAACCAGAAGCAGGCATATCTGCACGCCATTGACGGTCTGGTCGGCTGGGAACTTTCTAAAGAGCAATTGCAACAGCTGACGATGCCAACACTCATCATCGCCGCTGAGCACGACTACACTCCCTTGGCTGAAAAACAGGCCTACTGCACCAGCTTGCCAAATGCGACCCTGTCTATGGTGAGCGACAGCCGACACGCCACACCCATCGATCAGGCAGACCGGTTTAATGTCCTGGTGGCGGAGTTCCTGAACGCACCTGGTTGACCTGCCGCTGCTAGTATTCCGGCCACAGTCAGTGACACCTGGCACTCGTTGAGATCAGAGCAGGAGACCGACATGTTGTGTTCCCTTCACAAATACATAGCGCTCATCCTCACAGCGTCCTTGCTAGGAATCTGTGGCTGTAATCGAGGCAAGACTATTATTGACGAGGCTACCGGTGTGTATCTCGAAGGAGATGCTCTGGAGGCTGCTCGAATCCTGCGTCGAGTTGAGCTGGAGGCGCCGAACACTGCCGAGGTGTCCGTGGCACGTTCCCTCGCCGTCGAGTGGCTGACCCGAAAGAGCGAAATCGAACTCGGGGAGAGCAGGCGCACCTACCTCATCGCCGCTCTGGAGTGGGCGCCACATGACTCCAACCTGAACAGCAGACGCTGCGAGGTAGAACTCGACTTGAAGCAATGGGAAGCCGCTAGAGCCTGTCTCCACAAGGTCGATGGGCGGATACCGATTCCCGACCAACAACGACAAGAGGAGATCCTCGCCGCATATGACAAGAGTGTTGCAGACACCACCAAGCGCAGACGCTTGCTCGAAACTGATGACCCGCTGAGCCTCTACCGCTTGTTGTCGGAGTTCCCTGGCTCAGACGAGAGCAAGAAGGCCGAGGAGCGACTGCCGGAGTTGTCGCTATGCGCCGATCTGAAGCGCTTCGCTGAGGTGTTGTTCACAGGTGGACAGACCGGGCCGAACCGCTGGGGAGCACGCCTCCGCGAGCAGGGTTCGCAAGGCTATCAACGCACCGTCCTCTCCGACATACGCCGTTCGAGCAAGGAGATCAGCGATCGGCTTGAGAGTCTCGAACCTCAACTTCGAGATCACCCGGTGATGATTGACGAGAATGAAGTGCTAGACCATCTCCTGGAGGGCTATTCCCTGCTCCACTCCACAATGAAGGCGCTTCACTCCTCATTCGGCGGAAAGGCCTACAAGATCCAGAATCGAATCAAGAAGGTGGACCGCTTCGCTCGTGGTTTCCTGGAGACCAGCCTGAAGATCGAGGAGCAAAGAAACGCGGCTACAGAAGCCTGCAAGGCGCTAGGGCGCTAGCGCTCAGTCCATCACGGACGGACGACAGGGGTCCCCTGCGGAGTCGTCGTCGTCTCCCGCGGAGTCATCGTCATCTCCTGCTGGATCATGCTGCGGAATCGTGTCGGTACAATATGCTGCGCACCAGTCACGGGTGCGACCACCTCCTACGGCGTAACTACTAGCAATGCCACACTCGGAGATGTCCCACGTACTGGTGCCAGTGGCGAAGTTCAGATCCCAGCGAATGATGTTCGCCGCTTCGGGATCGCCGTTCTCGTCAAAGGCAATGTCTCCACTCGCGCCACGCAGGATCAGCGGATCACCAGCTGCAAACGCGTTGAAAGCCCTAAGAGCATCGCCCTCTCCGACCAGTATCGTCGTGTTTCCGACCGCTTGAATCCGTGTGAGAGCATCGGCCAATTCACCTCCGGTCGGCACTTGGCTCGCACTCCCAGCTAGGGCATACGCCACCAGATAGGTTGCGTCGTAGGCGTTCTCCACATAGTTGTGGAGCTCAGTTGGCTGCTCTCCCCAGCGAGTAGCGTATCGATCTCGAAACTCGACCCACACCGAGTCCGAGTCAAGACGACCTCCTGGGTTGGTGCCGAACAGAAGGCGCGGTTTGGTCGCGGCGCTATTCCCCAGAGCAGTCGAGAGATCGTCTGAACGCAAGCCATCGGACAGGAAGAACGATGTGCTCGCGCGGAGGTCCTCGGTCGAGAGGATCTCCCCAAGCACCGCGGTCGACTCATCGTAGCCGACCAGGAGCACGACATCGGGGTTTAACGCGACCACCTCCACCGCGGCACTCGTCATCGACGTGGCGTCGCCAGGAACATGCTCAAGTGAACTCCACTGCAACTCGAGTCCGTCCGAACCCAAATCCAGGCCAGACACCGCACCGAGACGCAGCTCAAGGGACAACCGCACGCTGTCCTCAAAATAGCTGGCCAGTCCATTTCCATAGACATCATCGGGGTAGACAAGAGCCACGTTCACCGCGGCGGTGCTAGCGCTGGCGACCCCCTCCTCGCTCACTCCGGCGACCTGCAGGATTTCCCAGGTGGCAAAATGGGCCATCGTGTCCCCCTGACGAGAGTCAGGAGGGACGGTCCGCCAC
>CAZEIY010000308.1:0-5369 GCA_964512375.1 uncultured Rickettsiales bacterium
CTCGTGGAGACCCGCGGCTTTGCGTCCCAGCGTCGCCGCTGGTTTGCCATTATCGAGAGGGGGACGTCCCCGCTCGTTCATTCAATATTGGTCGCTTTAGGTTGCTGTCAAGGGACCAACGTGCGGATCCAGCATCTACTGCTGGGGCATCGAGGGCGGAACAACCCACCAGGCGATGAACCGATCAAGAATGGCCCCATTCCCGCGTACGGTCACCTGCAGCTTGTAGGTCTGAACCTCACCCGACCCGGACACTTCGTGGCTACTCGGGAAGAAGCTCCAGCACACCCGATTGTTCGGCTCGACATCGTTGTACATGTCGTCGTAGCCATTCGCGTCACTGTCCGAGGTGCTCAAGCCCTGGGTGCAATCCATGAGCCCATCGCCGTCGACATCGATCTCAGCAAGTTCATTGACCACCAGGTAGTCAAAAAACGGCATCGCATCACCGCTATCACCTTCGACCTCTTCCAACTCGACAGTGACTTCCATGGGCACGAGATCAATCAGCTCGTTCAAAGCGGATTCGATCTCAGTGGCTACGGCAGCATTATCTCCTGAGCGGACAAAAGGCTGTCCGTTGGTATCAAGGGAATCTGCTGCTTGAGCGACAGCCTGCAAGTGAGCCAGCCCTGCATGCGAAGAATCACAGTCAATACCCAGGTAATTAATACCCGCTGCATCAAGCGCGCTGCCTGCGTCTGAAGCGCTATAAGCGTTGTTGGCCCCATCGGGTTCATCGGTGATCTGAACAAAAACACGTACAGCCCCCTGACGAAAGCCAGGGCAGCCGATACCAGAGCCTGAACAGCCCGAAATCATCGACCCATTGCACTGACTGGGGCTCGCCATACAGTAGGCAGATTGAAACAGGTTCTCGGAGGCGCCCCCGCCCGTTCCACCCGGAATAGCAGAGGCGGTCGCTGAAGCATTGCCACTCATAGAAGCCAGATTACGAATTGGATATCCGGGATCCCGATAGTCGCCCGTTCCCGACCAGAAGCTCGGCACGCAGCCATTGTTGGCGGGATCCTCGATGCAGTCGCCGGTAAGGCTACAGACCTCGCCAGAACTACACTCGGCATCTTCTACACAGGCAACCCCCGACGACTCACAGGTTAAGGTCTCAATGATGTCTTGCGCTGCATTGCGCATAGCGCTGATCTCACCGTCCATCGAGCAGGTGATGTCAAACAGGAAGTAGACGTCCAGCTCCTGGTAGTTCGTGGTGGTCGAGAACACCTTTTCGCTGGGGGGGACGCCGCTACGAGGGACGGAGACGAAGACCAGGTCTCCGTTATTGGCTGGGTTGTCTTCGGAGTCGAGAGGATCAGTGCCCAGGGCAGTCTCAATCAAGTCGTTGCTGCCATCACCATCGGTATCTGCAAGCAACGGGCTGGTACCCGTGGCAACCTCGAGCTCGTCTGAGATCAAGTCACCATCACTGTCGACGTCCAGGAAATTCGGCGAGCCATCGCCGTCGACGTTACCGTCCCCCTCGTCGCCATCGCTGATGCCGTCACCATCGGAATCCTCATCCAGGTAGTTGGGAATTCCGTCGCCATCCATGTCCTCGGTGCCCTCGACCAGGTCGAGGATGCCGTCGCCATCGCTGTCGGCATCCCAGTAATCAGGGACGCCATCGCCATCGCTATCCAGAGGATTATCGGGGTCCTCGCCAAGCTCGATCACGTCGGAAATGCCGTCACCGTCATCGTCAAGATCGTGAGCGTTGAGCACGCCGTCCCCGTCGATGTCGCCAGACGACTCATCCGAGTCCTTGATGCCGTTGTCGTCGCTATCTAAGTCGAGGAAGTTGGGCGTGCCATCCTCGTCCGCATCAAAGGGAGGCGTCGTCAGGTCCGTATCGCCGGCCTCGTCTGAATCGGAGATACCGTCGCCGTCCGAATCCAGATCATCGAGGTTGGAGTCGCCATCACCGTCGGCATCCTCTTCCCCGTCGTGACTATCCGAGATCGTGTCGCCATCGGTGTCGGCGGTGTCAGGGTCATAAGGGGGCCCACTGTCCCGATTCGAGCCACCGCGCCCATTATCAACGCAGCCCCAAAAGGCGAGAACCAAGCCGATGACCAGCCAACCATGGCGAATGTCAATTTTTTGTAACATCGCTTTGAAGGTAGCACTGTCCGACGGCTCTACAAAGTCGGAAATGGCCCGAAATGATGCCCGAACGGAAGAAGGGGGAGCCGATGAGTCGACTCCCCCTTATTTCAAACATTCTGAACTGGAGTCTTAGAAACTCCAGTCGCTCTGAACAATCATGGCCACCGTCGGGCTGGGCTCTTCGCCACCAGGGACGAAGATCCAGGCACCAGCGGTGAGCGCCATCTTGCCGAACATCATCCAGGTTGCCTCGATGTCAGCCTCGAAACCCTGGAACGCATCGTCCGCCCACGGCGAGATAAACGCGTGGAGATCGATGTTCATCCTCAGGGTTGAGTAGGGACTGAGACCAATACGAGCGAACCCGTCAATAAGACCGGGAGACGTAAGTCCCGAAGCATCCAGGTGACCATAGAAGGTATGGCCACCACCGAGCAGGTGGTTGAAGCCTGCGGACACGACGTCAAGACCACCACCAATGTAGGACTTGATTGCGCGCTCAGGACGCACACTAAAGTGAACTCCTTGCTGACTTCTGCGTCTCCTGCCTTGCCGAACTGACCGTACCCGTCGACCTCCCAGGCGAAGATGCCCATCTTGCCCTTGGCGTAAACGCCCACAGTGGCCAACGTGGAGTCGGCAGCTGTATCAGCAACAATGATGGCAACGGCATCGAGCATCAGCGGAGCACCCAATCGGGGACCACCGCGAAGCGCGATGACGTGGTGATCATTACTCGGATCAAGCTTGATGTAGGCAACCTGTGCCTCCGACTTCTCCTTGGACAGCACCATGGTGACACCGTCAAAGGCATTGCCCTCCTGAGTCCAGTCGATGTCATCAACCAGACGACCGTTGTGCCAGGACGTCTCGAGGTGACCAGCTATCAGAGTCAGACCATTGTCCAGCGAGAAGCCGGCATATGCCTGCTGCAACGCAAAGGACGGTCCGGTAGCGAACGTATGGGTTCCACGAACCTCAACCCGACCAAAGACGGGCCCCATGCCGGCGCTAATGCCGATGTGAGCAAGGTTCGCGATGTCCCAAGCACCCTCAGCGGTCGGAACAATCCAGAAGCGCGCGCGCTCACGGAGGTCGACAGTGAAGGACACAGAGGGCGCGGCTGGCGCAGCTTCGGCCGCGGGAGCGGCTTCAGGCTCGGGCTCCGGAGCCGGAGCAGGCTCGGGCTCGGGCTCGGGCTCGGGCTCGGGCTCGGGGGCTGGTGCGGGCTCGGGAGCCGGTTCGGGTACTGGAGTCTCCTCCCCAGAATCACCAGAATCTCCTGATTCGTCCGTGCTCTCATCGCCGCCTTCGTGGTTGTCGGCGAGAGCCGTTCCGGTTGCCAGCAACATCGCCAGCACAATTCCACTCAACACTCTCAGCGTCTGCATTCCATCCTCCTTCGGATCAGGTCGATAATGCGCCATATAGACACTTATTACCACGAAATGCATATATGCTTCAATGACTGACGCGGCAGCGCCTCGTAGGGAATAGGTTATGGTTCGCGGTCTCCTACAAATCCCTGGTCAGTCGGAATCGTCAGCTCCGGCCGAGTCGTCGTCATCAGCTCCGGCCGAGTCGTCGTCGTCAGCTCCGGCTGAGTCGTCGTCTCCAGCTGAGTCGTCGTCTCCGGCTGAGTCGTCGTCTCCGGCTGAGTCGTCGTCTCCGGCTGAGTCGTCGTCTCCGGCTGAGTCGTCGTCTCCAACTGAGTCGTCGTCTCCGGCTGAGTCGTCGTCTCCAACTGAGTCGTCATCGTCAGCCAGGAAGTCGTCGTCATCGGCGATCTCTTCAAAGCAGTCTGGAGCACCGGAACAGTCCGGATCGGCGCAGTCGAACAACCCGTCCTCGTCGTTATCCGCTCCGTCGGAACATTCCCCTGGGTTTACTCCTTCTGGTAGGACGCCCGACTCGAAACCGTCGTGAGTTCCGAAGAAGGCACAGCCAGCAAGAAAGAGCAGACTCGCTAACAAGACGGTGTGACGGAGCATGGCCTCAGCCTACTGCACAACTGAAGCAAACGAAGACTCACCACTGAGATAGGCATCGAGCCAGCGTGCAGGGGTCTGGCCAGCCACCTCGATCACGTCAAATCGACCCAGAATATCCTCCAGACTCTGGCCACCAATACCTTCAAAGGGGCTGGCGCCTGGGGCGGCAAGGTCAGTGGTGGAGTCAATTGCCAACACGGTGTGGCGGGCACCCTCGTACAGGTAGCGGGCGAACTGCTCGGGATGACCCCTCTCCAGATCGAAGGTCTCGCCGGAGACCTCCCAGGAATAGGTCTGGGCATCGAGGCCCAGAAACATCGAGCTGATGACGAAGTCTTCCATTGAGCTGATCACCAGGTAGCTCATCGTCTCATCCTGGCCCAGAATCCATGAAGCGAGAGTCGTTGCGTGGCCGTCATCGAAGCAGGCCACACAGCTGTCAGGAACCATGTCCATGACACCCCACTCGCCGAGGATGTCCGTGATGAAGCCTGGATCATTGGGGCGACCAAGGCCGACGCCCCCGTCCGCAACCGCGGTAATGGGCACGTCCGGCCACACCGAGCGGGTGAGCATCGCGCTGAGCACGGTTCCATAGGCGCCCGCGCTGATACCGACCAGCAAGATGCGGCTGGGGTCGGGGAACTGCTGATAGATGGCATCGAGCGCCGCGCTCAGGTTATGAAGACCGCGGTGATGTCTATCCACTTCGCCATCACTATCCTCGTCTAGCTCTACATCGCCCGCAAAGAGCGAGCCGTCGCAATAAGGGACGAAGCCGACATCCCAGCCCCGTACGGGGTTTGTCTCAAGGGTCGTGCTCAAGATCCCCACTGGTGGGATGCCCGACATGGCCGTCGCAAAGGACTGACAGACCGCTGACCAACAGGCGCCGCCACCTTGCAGGAAGATCATCAGCTCATTGCCGGCGCCGCTGCCAGTCCGGGTAGCAGCGCGGAACGAGCCACCACGAAGACAGATGGGGCCATCTGCCACATCGAATTCAAGCTGAGTGACGCCGTCTTCCAGCTCAGTGCTCGATGCTGGCTGAACGGTACCCAGGTAGCGCTCCAGACCCAGGCCAATTACCTCTGCGAAGGGCGGGACAGGTTCTGGCTCCGCGCAGCCGACAAACAACGTCGCCGCGGCAAACACGAACAACAGGCCAAAGAAGCGATTCATGGCGGCAGTCTACGCCACCGATCGAAGCAGGCTTCACCAAAGTCAGTAGCGGGACGGCACGACCGACGCTGC
>CAZEIY010000309.1:0-5356 GCA_964512375.1 uncultured Rickettsiales bacterium
ACCCCGCACAAAGCTGACAATAGTGAAGCCTGGCGTTGGCTCGTAGTGACTGGCCACCTCGGTAAAGATCACTGCACGGGGATTCATGGGATTGACGAGACGCCTGTTGAGGGCCGCTGAATGGCCAAGAAGTGCCCACGAGGGATTTCCGCTGCCCAATTCAATCTGCGCATCCATGCCCCCCGGCCCATGAAAGCCCAGACCGAAGGCCTCCAGTAGTTCGCGGGAGTTCGTCACCGTCGGCCGCGGCTCGACACAGAACGCGTCCCGAACCGAACTCCTTATGTCGGAGGTAGCCAGGCGATCGCACAGAGCGGCAAGTTGGTCTTCACCCTTCAGCAACTTATCGAACAGGTTTGCTTCCGTCGGATAATCAAGATCAACGCACTCCGGCGAGTCTGTGCAACCCGAATCGTCACAGTCGTAGGCATGATCTGCATCGTTGTCAGCGCCGTCGTTGCACTGCCCTGGCTCATCACCCTCACTGAGCGGCTTCACACAGCTGATGGCCACGAGCAGCAAGACAAGACAGAACAACCCCAGGGCAACGACAGGCTGTTTCAAGTTGATCAGGAAGTGATTCATCGGAGAAGTGGTTCCATCAGGAGTTCAAAGCGCTGGGGCGGGCCTCAATCTCTTGCCCGGACAACGAGACCCAACCCATTTTAGCAGCGTGTTTTGCGCACCACCAATGCAATTGATTCGCGCAAGCAACAGCTACAGTGTTCCCCATCAGCGACTATATTCAGAGAGTCCCCAGCTCAGGTAGGTCGCCAATGTCCCGAAATCAGCCCTGAAGAGAACCCATGTTCGTTTCATCCAGCCTTCGCCAGCCACGCGCCCTGCTCATGGTCCTCGCCCTGTCGGGATTTGTCGGTGGCTGCGAGGAAGAGGACAAGGATGCCGATGGAGTGCCCATCAGCGAGGACTGCGACGACTCAGACCCCAACTCGACCATATTGGCAGAAGACGCCGATTGTGACGGTATCCTCACCGCAGCAGACTGTGACGACAATGACCCTGAGCTGCTCTCATCCTGGGAAGACCCGGACTGCGATGGTGTCATCGATTGCCTCACGACGATGGCTGCTCAGGAGATGTCCTTTGTGCGTCTCTGTGGAGGTAGCTTCGCGATGGGCTGCACCGCCGGCCAGTCGAGCTGCGGGGGAAATGAGTATCCCGCCCACGAGGTCCTGCTCGACCACCACTTCTGGATCAGCGACACCGAGGTCACACAGGCCCAGTGGCTGGAGCTGATGCCGAGCAACCCGTCGTCTTTTGCCAGCTGTGGACTCGATTGCCCCGTCGAGAAGGTCAACTGGTTCGAGGCCCTCTACTTTGCCAACACTGTGTCCACTGCCGAGGGGCTCCCAGAGTGCTACACGCTCTCTGACTGCAACGAGAACCCGGTCGGAGAGGACCTGGAATGCGGAACCATCACGGTGAACAGCCCCTCTGGGGCAGTCCACGAGTGCGAAGGCTATCGCCTGCCCACTGAGGCCGAGTGGGAGTTCGCCGCCCGCGGCGGTGACGAGCTTCTGTACGCCGGCTCCAACACCGTCCAAGACGCCGGCTGGGTCATCGCAACCAGCTCTTCGCAGACCCACCCCTCAGCAGAACTGGTCAGCAACGCCTATGGCCTCTACGACATGAGCGGCAATGTCTGGGAGTGGACCTGGGATTGGTACGGCTGGGACTACTACACAACCGCCGACCCCATCACCAACCCCGAAGGACCCGAGACGGGTGAGGAACGTTGCAGTCGAGGCGGGGCCTGGTTCTTTGAGGACCACTTTGCCCGTGTCGCGGGCCGCTACCACTTCGAGCCAGGTATCCGGCTCCATGTCCTCGGCTTCCGCCTGGTGCGCACGGTCCACTAGCCCTGACGCACTCAGCGTGCTCGGTAGGGAGCGTGCACTAGAGGAAAAGCGAATACCCCGCTGGCGCCTCCCCGCGAGGAGGTGAGCCTGGTATGGGACTCAGCCTCAGCCGACTACTGGATGGTTCTCGCCAACCGAAGGCTCAGGTCATAGCAGCGGAAGCTCGGCGGATTGAAGTCGCGACTGGCAACCCGTGGCACCGCGGCGGCACTCTCCCAGCAACCACCTCGGAAGACACGCTTGTCACCAGCGAACGCGCCCTCGGGATCGACTGGAGCGGCGACGTGATAGTAGCTGTGGTCATAGATGTCCCAGGTCCACTCCCAGCTGTTGCCGCTCATGTCGTAGAGACCATATGCATTGGGAGCCTTGCCGGCGACAGGGTGAATCTCGTCACCGCTGGTCTCGCCGTACCAGGCCACATCGTTGATTTCGTCAGAGCCCGAATAGAGCTGATCCGCGCCGCCCCGAGCGGCGAACTCCCACTCGGCCTCAGTGGGCAGACGATAGCCTTCACAGTCGTAGACCGAGCCAGTTGGACTGTTCACCGTTGCGCTCTCGCAGTTGTAGGTGTTGTAGTCGTCTTCGGGGCCAGCCTCACAATAGCCATCCAGGCCACAACCGTTGCCGAACTCGCCGACACAGCCATTGAGCGTGTAGCACTGCGGCAGACCAGCAGCATCAGAGGCGGCGTTCGCGAAGGAGATCGCTTCCCACCAGTTGATCAACTCGATGGGGCAATCCGCGCCACAGTCGGAGCCGCCTCCGGTGTCGCTGAAGTAAGATGGATTGCTACCCATCAAGCCCTGCCACTGCCCTTGAGTGACATCAGTCTGGCCGAGCAAGAAGTTCCTCGTGAGAGTGACCCCATGCACTGGAAATTCATTTTCGCCGCAGTTGGTCTGACCATCGGTACAGCCCATCTCAAAGCTGCCAGCGCAGATATTGATCATGTTGACACCCACCTCAGTGGTCATCTCAAGACACTCGAGCGGAGCAGGCAGCTCGGGAGTCTCCGGGACAGTGGGCTCATCGCCTCCGTCGGTACCGTCATCGACGGCGCAACCACCAAGCAAAAGCAACAATAGCGCCGCCATATAGGTCAAAAAGTGCCTTGTCCAATTGCTGGTCTTCATGCCTTGCCCCTAGCTTCCGGCCCAGTCGATAGGGCCATGCAATATATTACTGGCTACGATGGTAGCACTGTCCCGTTTTGCCTGCCAATTAAAAGGTACACACTCAGAGGGGTCCCCCCTCGTCCATCACCCCAACCTTTGCACTAACACACCTCTGTCAAGTGCACCCACAGCCACAGCCACCACCAGACCGAGCCAATGAGTTACAGCCCCAACGCCTGCCGACTCCTGAATTTCCTCCTGATAATCGCACTGACGTTCTTCGCCCAGGCTTGTGACACCAATCACATCGAGGGCCACAACCCAGGAGAGTGCACAGACGGCTCAGACAATGACGGCGATGGCCTGTTTGACTGCGACGATCCCGACTGTTCTGGAGCCCCCGACTGCCGGAGCGCAGATGACGATGATTCGGGTAATTCAGATGATGATGATGCTTCCATCCCATGCCCCGAGGCAGTTAGTGTTCAAGGGATTGACCTGGTTGGATTCTGTGCCGGGAGCTTCGAGATGGGCTGCACCGCCGGCCAGTCAGATTGCGAGCCCGATGAATCTCCGGCCCACAGTGTCTCACTCAGCCAGGAGTTCTGGCTCGGAGCGACTGAAGTCACGCAAGCGCAGTGGCAGGCGCTGATTGGCAACAACCCCTCGAACAACACCGCCTGCGGCACGAGCTGCCCCGTCGAGCAGGTGAACTGGTTCGAGGCTGCTTCCCTGGCCAATGCGGTGTCTGCGGCAGAGGGCCTGCCCGAGTGCTACACGCTGAGCGACTGCACGGGTACAGCGGGAACCGGGCTGGAATGCCTCTCGGTCACCGTGACCTCTGCCTCGGGTTCGCCCTATGACTGCCAGGGCTACCGCCTCCCCACTGAAGCCGAGTGGGAGTACGCCGCGAGGGCGGATGGGGACCTGCGCTATGCCGGCTCCGACAACCTCGAGGACGTCGGTTGGCACGAAGGCAACAGTGGCTCCGCCAGCCAGCCCGTGGCCGGGAAGGCCCCAAACAAAGCGGGCCTTTGGGACATGAGCGGCAACGTCTGGGAGTGGACCTGGGACTGGTACGACACGAGCTACTACACAGCCGATGAGCAGATAGACCCCTTCGGTCCGGGCTCAACTGAGCTGCGCTCCTATCGTGGCGGTGCCTGGTATGCCCCTGCGGAATTCCTCCGCGTGTCCGTCCGCAACCACTCCTACCCAAACAGCACCAGTCACGGTCACGGACTTCGGCTGGCACGAACAGCCCACTGATGCTGAGGTGTGCCGTAGCAGGCAGCGACCGGGCACCCTGACCCGAAAGGGAGAGGGCGACACTGGACCAGTGTTGCTATCATCTTCCAGTGCTCCTCACGCCAACAGTGGCCGATGGGACTTCAAGAACACCTGCTGCGGAGGCTTCATGTCCGAAACAAGCATCAAGAGAAGTGCGGGTAACTCCGCGCCAGTTTGGCTCCTCCCCTCCCCGGTTCGACTCGCGATGGTGCTGCTCATTTCACTCTCAATGCCCGTCTCGGCCTGGGCCGACCATCCGTGCAGTACCGACCCCAATTGGCCGAGTGGGCAACTATGTAGCACCGACCCCAACTGGCCAGCGGGACAAGATGGACGCTACTACGACCCGGGTTGTACCCAGGACGGCCAAGTACTGGAGTACCTCGCGCTCTGTCTGCAGGAGGGAGAAGCCGGCTGCAACCCCTCGGTCCCGGCGAGCTGCCTGGAGTGCTGGGACTGCATCGACAATGATGGGGATGGCCTCTTTGACTGCATGGATAACCTCGACGCAGAGGGCAACGACTCTGCCAGCTATCCCCAGTCGTGGATGAACGGTGGTTGTGCTCTCTACTGTACGCTCGTCAACCCGGCAGGTTTTGGGGCCTATGACCAGGATCAGGACGACGATGGCTTTCTCGCCTGCCCATGGGGGCCGCCTGATCCAGCTCCTTCCATCTACGACTGCGACGACAGCAACGGCACCGTCAACTCAGGCGCCGCTGAAGACTGCACGGACGGCGTCGACAACGACTGCGACGAGCTGGTCGATGCCGCCGACCCGGACTGCACTGGTGACGACGACGACAGCGCAACATCAGACGACGACGACAGCGCAACATCAGGCGACGACGACACCACAACATCAGGCGACGACGACACCACAACATCGGACGACGATGACGGCACTCCAGCGGGCGACGATGACAGCGCACCAGCGGGCGACGATGACAGCGCGCCAGCGGGCGATGATGACGATGACACCGGTGCGGACGATGGCTGCTCGTGCTCAGCGACCCGATCGACAGGCCGCGCCGGCCTGGGTTTCGCTCTGCTGGTAGGTCTCGTGGG
>CAZEIY010000310.1:0-5345 GCA_964512375.1 uncultured Rickettsiales bacterium
GATAACCGCGAGGAAGCCGATGGGGGTCAAGATGCCGCCAGTGCCACCCGTGGCCTGGATCAACGTGGCAGCCAGGACGAGACCACCAGGCACCCAGAGAGGAGTCTTGTTACCGCGGCGTACGGCGAGTTGGCTGCCGGTGTCTGCCCCGCTGAGGCCGCGGATGAGCAATGCGACAGGAACTACGCAGAGTACAGCTACCCGGGTGAGGTGCAGCTCGGCTCGGCTCGGATCCGCGAAACCCAGCAGCACAGAGGTAGCGCACAGCAGGAGAACCGTCAGCTCGGCCATTTGAGGCCGGCTCTGTGAGATATGGCGCCGACGGACCACTAGCCGGAATCTCGCTTACCGGCGGGTGGCTCCTTGCTCTCTAGCAGTGTGAAGTCTGCGGCACGATCACCGGGGAAGAGATAGAGAACCTCACCGGGACGCACGTAGCCAAGTTCCTCTCGTATCCAGCGTTCCTGGACGCGTGGGTCGGTGCGCAGCGCCTGGATCTGTTGACGGAGCCGGGTGATGGACTCCTCACGTTCGAGAAGATCAGCATTTCGCGCCTCTACATCTTGGAGGAGGGTGCGATTGGTGAGGATGCCCCGCTCGCCGAAACACGCCCATGCGGCCGAGCCCGCCAGCACGGCGAACAGGATGAGGGGGAGAGTGGACTGAAGGGTTGCGCTGCGATTCATAGTCGTATGGGAGCCTGGAGGGAGTGTACAGCGGCATGGATCTCTGACTCAAGGGAAATAGCGCCAATAGTGGCGCTCCCGCGTGGGGGAGACCCGGATCGGGATGCTGCAGATGGATCGCTGCTCTACTTCGAGGCGGCTCCGCCAGCTTCCGTGGCGATCGCGAATTGTGTGAGGCCGAGTTCACGGACCAGGTCCATTACTTCGATGACACGACCGTGGGCGAGCTCCTTGTCGGCGCGCACTACGACCATCGTGGAGGGGTCTTCCTCTGCGGTCGCTTTGAGCCTACGGCGCAGCTCGTTGAGGCTGTGGACCTCTCCATCAATCTGCATCGTTCCGTCCGCGCTGATGGCCAGCGCGACGTCACGTCCCTCGGGGATGAGATCGCGGTTCTCGGATCGCGGTAGCTCGACCGCCAGGCCTCCCTCGTCACTTACGAAGGTTGTTGAGACCATGAAGAAGATGAGCAACAGGAAGACCACGTCGATGAGCGGGGTGAGCTCAAGGGCCATGGGAGGGCGACGTCGACTGGAGCTGAAGTTCACTCGGGCCCTCCCTTGTCCGCCTCGGTGCCCGCTGCCAGCAGATCCAGAAACTGCAGTGCCAGTTCCTCCATGTGCATGATTAGTGTGTCGACTCGGGACTGGAGGAAGCTGTGAGCTACGCGCACTGGGATGGCGACGAGTAGTCCCGCGAAGGTGGTGTAGAGAGCGGTCTCGATGCCGCCGGCCAGGGCGCCGGCATTGCCCACGCCATGAATTTCGATGGCACGAAACACGGCGATCATCCCCCAGACGGTGCCCAGCAGTCCGAGAAGCGGTGCGATCACGGCGACTACATCGAGCACGGAGAGTCCACGTCCCAGAACGACGGCTTCGTGTCGTCCCACCTCGAGCATGCGCTCCTTGGTGACTTCTCGAGACCTGGTGCGTGTGCGCAGACCAGCAAGGTAGAGGCGAGCCAGCGGGCTGTTGTCCATGCGGCAAAGAGTCAGCGCCTGGGGAAACTCTTCTCGAACCACCAGATCGCGCACCTGAAGGCTGAGGCGTCCTGGAGCGACCACCTCCGAGCGGAGCACCACCAGACGCGCGAGGAACACCGCCGCAGCCAGCAGCGAGGCAAGGAGGATCACGGCGACGATGATGCCGCCCTGGGCGAGGAACTCGGAGTTGTTGAGCAGTTCGAACATCGCGCCGACGATAGGTGCGGGTTGGCTCAATCGCAAACTAGTCGGGCGCGGAGGTCGATCCAGCCAGGCCCCAGGGGCTCGATGCGCAGCGGTAGGTCTTCGGTGGGGAAGGACCTGGTCTCGCCCGAGCTGACATCGAGGGCCACATCGCAGACCACGGTGTCCTCTGTGGCCTCACCAACGCAGACCATCCCGGCCTCTCCAAAGGTCACTTCGACCGTGCCGGACCCGAGCGTCGCCCCTAAGGTCAGCTCGGCTCCTCCCCAGAACTCAGGGAAGTCCGTCTCGGGTCGTATGTAGAGAGTGCGTTGGTCGTCGAAGCTGCGCAGTTCGGGAGGGTCGAGCTGTTGGACCTGCTCATCGCAGCTGAGCACGCGTTCATCGAGATCGTGCTGATCGTCGGCGCAGCGTGGGTCGCGCGCGCAGTGGATGTCCGCACAGTCCACGAGGGTGTCGCCATCATCGTCGCTGAGGTTGAAGCAGATCTCGCCGGGGCTGGTGCACTGCAGGCTTACGCTGCCGCTAAAGCCGTCGCTGCCAGCGCCGAGCAACTCAAGAGTCAGATCCTCGCCAGTTCCCCGGTAGCCAGGGATGACTGCCCGCTCCAGCACCGGGTCCCACACCGGGAGCGCACGTGAGAGGCTGGTGTCGCTGTCGACGCGGAGACGGCCAATCTGAGCAGGGTCACCGAAGCCCATGAGCACTTCGACACTGGTGCCCTGCGGTACATCGACTGGAATCGTAGTGCCTGCCTCGAGTCCGTCCACGCTCATCTGCTCCCCGCAGGCGAGAATGCCATCCGTTGCCGGATCAGGCTCTGGTTCGGGGGGGGTGATGAAGAATTCGCAGCCGCACAGTGTGGCGAGGCCGAGCAGCGTCAGTGCGTGGTGTATGTAACCCGATGAGACCTTGCTCGGCTTCGTTGAGGGAGATGCACTCTTGGTGGGTGTCCGCATTTCAGCGATGTTAGCTTTCCCTATGGTTGCTCGCACCCCCTCCCTACGACACCTGGTCGCGCTGGCGCTGTTCACTCTGGTTGTTGGGGCCCTCTCCCCGCCGGGGCGCTATCTGTTCAGCGCGGCTCGTGGTCACTTCTCGCTCATGGCTGGAGCAATCCCCCTTGAGGAGGCGCTGGTTCGTGGGGACCTGAGTGCGCTGGAGCAGGAGAAGCTCCGCTGGGTGCCCAGAATCAAGGCCTTCGGCGAGGAGCGCATCGGTCTCAGCGCTACGCGGAACTACGAGACGATCAATCCAGACTTTGACTCGGTGGTGTGGAACGTGTCGGGCTGCCAGGCGGATCGATTCGTCTCGCATGTCTATCGCTATCCCATCGTTGGGAAGCTGCCGTACATCGGCTACTTCAATCGCGAGGACGCCGACCGGGAGGCTCGGCGCCTACAGTCCTTGGGATTGGACACCTGGATTCGGCCAGCAGGTGCGTACTCGACCCTGGGCTGGTTCCGCGATCCTCTCTGGCGGTCCATGCTCAGCTGGGACCTCGACCGCCTCGCAAACACCGTGCTCCACGAGCTGGTGCACTCCACCTTGTGGTTGAAAGGGCACGGTTCATTTAATGAGAGTTTCGCTTCCTTCGTGGGCGACCAGGCCGCCGAGAGGTTCGTCGAGTCCCAGTCCGCCAGTAATTCAGCGCTCAGGCGTAACCGTCAGCTGCGGCAACACGATGAGCGGCACTATCGTCTCTCTTTCCGCACGCTCTATCTGGAATTGGAAGAACTGTATGCCCTGGATCTACCCCGGGTGGAGGTCGTAGAGCGAAAGGCAGCGATCATCGCCGCGGCGCGCAGCCGCCACGCCAACGAGGACTGGAACCTGCCTGCGTACGGTGCGGCAATGGACGAGAACCGAGTGCTCAACAACGCGCGCCTTGTTCAATTTGCGGTCTACAACACGAAGAATGAGGTCTTTGCAGAGGCACTGCAGCGATTTGGAGGTGATCTCGCGGCCTTCGTTCGGGCGGCCAGGAGGCTCGAAGGGCTGCGTTCCGAGCTTGGCGCAGATTTCGATCCGTACGATGCGCTGGCTCGCCTCGAACCCTGAGCCTCAGTAGCGGAGCGCCGGCCGACCCTCGGTCTAAGAAGCTGGTTGACGTTGGGTACTCCGGATGAATTTGCCCATCGGCTTGGCATGCCCCTTGCTCATATACCGGTAGAACCGAACCCATGCCCAGGGGAGCGAATGTCCAAGAATCTTCGAAGTGATCCCAAGAACCGTGTCCTCGGCGAGTACCTCAGCAACATGGGGCGGCACAAGTTGCTGTCCCGAGACGAGGAGTACGAGACTGCTCGTCTGGTTATTGAAGGCACACCTCAGGAGCAGGAAGAAGCGAAGGCTCGCCTGACCAACTGCAACCTGCGTCTGGTGGTCAGCATCGCCAAGCAGTACAGCTACCGAGGCGTGCCTCTTACCGACCTCATCCAGGAAGGGAATATCGGTCTCATGCGGGCCGTTGAGAAGTTTGAGTACCACCGTGGATTCAAGTTCAGTACCTATGCTTCCTGGTGGATTCGACAGGCCGTCGTGCGTGCCATCGAGTCCACCTGTCGGACGATCCGAGTACCGATCTACAAGCTCGAGGTGATCAACCGGCTTAATCAGAAGAGCAGGGAGCTGGGACGCCAACTGGGGCGCGATGCGACCCGGCATGAGCTGGCTAAGGAGATGGAGCTCAGCGTCGAGGAAGTCGACGATCTCCTGCGCATGCTCCGCGACCCACTCAGCCTCGACCGTCCCGTCGGCGAGGATGGGGATGCCAGCCTCCAAGACTTCATCCCTGCAGAGGGCATCGAGGAGCCGGGTGAGGCGATGATGCGTGCTGCACTGCAAAACCGCCTGCAGAAGGTACTCGCGACCTTGACCCCGCGCGAGGAGCGGGTGCTGCGCATGCGCTTTGGTCTCGATGATTTCGTCACTCATTCCCTCGAGCAGATCGGCTGTGATTTTGGCCTCACTCGAGAACGCATTCGCCAGATCGAACTCAAGGCGCTTGCCAAGCTGGGTCACGGCAGCCGCAAGCACTATCTTCACGAGTTCGCGCGGGCGTGAGTCGCTGATTTCGTCGCCTCCTCACTCCCCAGGGAGGCGGCGAAATCACGCACTTTGGTAAGAGAACTCCGCAAAAAGGTAATAGTTTCTCGTACGGTGCGGCCAATTCTGTGAGTCGGCGATCTGTCGATTTACGGCTGCCTCAACAGATGTGCCGAGCGTCGCAGACGACCCCAACAGGCATCAATACGCACTCGGGATTTCGGCTGGTCCGTGGTATTTGAGGGAACACTCTTACTGGAGCCCGGCATGTTCCGACTTCTCACGTACTCGCTACCGATGTTGGCGCTGCTCGCCGGCGCTCTTCTCTTCAGCCCAACTCCAGCGTTGGCATGTGGCGGGTTCTTCTGCTCGCAGGTGAACGTTGATCAGACCTCAGAGCGTATTCTGTTCGAGGTGAATCC
>CAZEIY010000311.1:0-5332 GCA_964512375.1 uncultured Rickettsiales bacterium
CAGGTTGAGGTAGTCACCCTCGCCAGGGTTCCCGTAGCGATTGCCCCAGTACGCCTTGTCCATGTCCACCGAGTCGAGTTCTACGATCGGCGCGATGGCGTCGTAGAAATAGAGGTCGTCCCGACCCGTCAGCGCGCCCAGGTGCATCGCCAGGGGCTCCGCAGTCAACGGACCGGTGGCCAGGATCCAGCGTCCGGCTTCGGGACCGGGTAGTTCGCTGACCAACTCACAGCGCAACTCGACGCTGGGGAGGGAACGCAAGGTGTTCATTATGAGTCCTGAGAAGGCCGCTCGATCAACAGCCAGTGCGCCGCCTGCGGGCACATGGCAGCGGCGCCCTGCCGCAACTACGAGGCTACCCAGAAGCTCCAGCTCACGCTTGAAAACACCTGGAGCGGTGTGCGGCATCAAGCTGCCGAGCGTGTTGCTACAGACCAACTCGGCGAGGTCAGCAGTGTCATGCGCCGGAGTCGAAACCGTCGGACGCATCTCATGCAGGATGACGGGAACGCCTCGGCTACCGAGCTGCCACGCAGCCTCGACCCCGGCCAGGCCGCCGCCAACGACATGAACCTCAGACTGACCAGTCATCGACTCAGTGGAAGACAAGCCGCCACTCCTCTTCGAGGAGGCGAAGAGTCTCCGGATCCATCTCGAACTGGCGCTCAAACATGACCACCGCTACATGTCGTCGGATCTCATCCAGGCCAATGTCACCAGGGTTCTCGGCCATGGCCAGATCAAGAACATGTTCCTCTGAATGATCGTCGAGATAACCCACAGCCCGAAGCACATTCATGAAACGCGTCGCGTCCTCGCTGAGCTGAGCCATCCTGGCGCCAACCGCCTGCGCGGCATCTCGCTGCGCGCCGTGCGGACCCAGAACAGAGGCCACCTCGTCCCGCTCGAAGCCCTGTGCGACCAGCACTTCGAGCAGTTCAGTCGGGCCTTGTGGTAGCTGCCCGGACACAGCCAATCGGCCGATCTGGGCGAGAATTTCTCGGTGTCGTCCCGCCATCTAGTCTCCGCACACGAAACCCGCATGCCGAGCGGGCAACGAGTATCTACACCCTCGCAACGAGAAACGCGACCCTTACAGAACCCGAGCGATTCGACCGGTAGGAAGCCGTCGAAGCGTGCCGACAGTCAACAACCGATGAACAGCACTCTGAGCGCGCGCGCGTGGCAGCGCGCTCGCCTCTAGCCACTGCGCCAGGCTCCCCGAGGCGCCCGGTAGTCCAGCCAGGAGACTCTGCACATCGGCATCAACCTCTCGCTCTACCTGGCGAGCAGCCGATGCATTGAGGCCTAACAGTGGTAGCACGTCTGCCGCGGATGTCACCAGATGGGCACCACGGCGGAGCATCTCATGCGCACCAGCTGAGGCGGGACTGACCGCTGGACCCGGCACTGCGGCTACCTCGACTCCAAGATCCAGAGCATGAGCAACCGTCGAGAGGGTACCGCTCCTCAAGCTCGCCTCGACGACGATCACCACACCAACCAGTGCCGCGACGAGGCGATTGCGACGTGGAAAGTCATAGGCGCGGACGCTAGCGCACGGCGGCCTCTCGGAGAGCAGCCAGCCGCTGGCATCGAGGATCTCAGCCGCCAGCCCGATGTTGCGTCGAGGGGTGGGCTCATCGACGGCTGAAGCGAGCACGGCGAGGGTCATTCCCCCTGCATCGAGAGC
The DNA here is from genome assembly GCA_964512375.1 of uncultured Rickettsiales bacterium. Lineage (GTDB taxonomy): Bacteria > Myxococcota_A > UBA796 > UBA9615 > UBA9615 > UBA6601. Next base: position 1,694 of record CAZEIY010000311.1, read on the forward strand.
TCCTTCATGGGCTGCGGTGTCAATTCCAATCGCCAGGCCCGAGACGACGACCAGGCCCGCACGCGCCAGAGAAGCACCCAGATCCCGCGCGACAGACCGACCCAGTTCAGTACAGCGCCTGGCGCCGATGACGGCGACACAGCATTGCGCAGCGGGTACCGGACCGAGGGGGCCGCGCACGAAAAGCGCTGGAGGAGGCCGGTGTAGGTGACGAAGTCCATGCGGATAGTGTGGGGATTCCCAGGCGATTGCCCGCACGTCCTGACGGAACGAGGCGTCGGAGCCGCTGCTTGAGCCACGCGAGAGCGGCAGTTGACCTGAATCGACCGAGTTCAGCCAGGCCCTGGTGGTGCCGTGGCGCACGAGCGCCTCGCGACTGCTGCTGGCAGGGGGAAGCCGCTCAGCCGCGAAGGCGGCCCGAGCTGCTAGTTGAATGTCCATTGCTGCACCTCGAAGCAGCGACCGCAAGCACTGCCACTCTCAGCAGCTACAGGGTACTGAACGAAAGTTCAGTTGCAAGGTGCTTTTCTATATTGGGACAAGACGAGGAGACTATTGCGCGCGTAGCGGGCTCAGTCGAGGCGACTGGTAATGCGATCACCGATCTCGACGCTGACGGCTTGATCGGTCAGTACCGCTGTCGACACAAACTCATCAGCCGCGAACACCACAAGCCGACCAATGACCCGATCCGGCAAGGTGTGATCCACACGGTTCTTCAACAAGGTCAAGCCATCACCCCGACGAATCACCCAGAAGATCGTTCCACTCTGCACTCCATCGTTACGACCGCGGTCGATATAGATTAGCTGGTTGGACTGCAGGAGCAGGTTTTCCTGGTGCGTCTTGTCGATGATGAAACCGTCAAGCTGCTGATCCAGTTGAAGAGTACGCACCTTGCCGGTGACTGGGATTCGGTCCGTTACCAGCTCACCTCGAGGGAACTCGCCAAAAGACTGCACCACCGTAGCCGTCACCCACTTGGACCCTACATCGGTAACAAGCACCTCAGCAGAGACTTGATAACTGTGCCCCAGTCGCGCTGTGACCACCTTTGGATGCCGGACCTTCTTGATGTAATGATAGAGCGTGTAGATGTCACCGCAGTTCACATCGCTGAGATTGCGAAAGCGCAGATAGACGGTATCCCCCTCGGAGAGCAGCTCGCGGCGGGCAACAGCCGACTCCACCACGCCCAGAGGGTCCAGGGGCGAGCGAGTCATGAAGCTCGGCGCCGCAAGGGCGATGTCCCAATCCATGTTGGTGGTGAACGGAACTGGCAACGAGCAATCCTGAGTGGTCGAGAGGAAATGAACGATCGGCTCGAAGTTCTCGTCGAACGACAGGTCATCGATCACAGCAGCATCGCCGGCGACCAGCAGGCTCGGAGGTCGAAGGTCGGTTCCTGGCTGAAACTGTAGGAACTGGCCCGGATAGATGTAGTGCGGATTGGTGATTTCCTCGTTGTTGATGGACCAGAGGGTCGGCCAATACTCAGGATCACCGAAGAATCGCTCGCAAATGTGCCAGAGAGTGTCGCCCGGCACGACGGAGTAGAGGTCTGCGCCCTCTTCTTCATCGGGCGAAGGGGTGATTCCCAAAGCATCGAGAGCCTCGGCCAGACCTTCTTCATCTGCACGCGAATCCACCACGCCAAAGCACAGCATCAGCAACGCGGCAGTGAAGGGAAGAAGCGACCTCATCTTGGTCATCCGGAGCTCCGACCGGCGAGCAGAAAAACTACTCCACCCAAAAAGGGAACGAGCCTGGGCGATGGCTCTCGATGTCATATTTTCCACAAAACCCTGTGATCCTGTCAAGTTTGCCGATCTACGGCGGTGGTCCTGCAGGCTCTCACGCATGAGCGCAGATCAGTCCAGGTCGTAGAACAAGGTGTCCTTGATCCGCGAGTCCACGAATTCTTGCAGCGCCAATTTCTCGTGGTCGGTGAGGGCGAGGAACTGAACTCCCATGCCGGCTGGCAACCCTCCCGCGGCTTCAGCAGGTCGAATCCATCGGACCACCACTTTCTGGGCAATCCGATGCCCACCTCCCATGAGGCTCAACTCGACGTCGAGCTCGTCACCTATCTCATGAGGTGCTTCCGTAGCGATGAACAGGCCACCTTCCGAGATATTCTCAGAGAAGCCCGTAAAGAACGTGTTCTCGCTGCGGAGATCGACCCGCACCTCAACAGAGATACGGTTGGCAATGCGGCCGTCGTCATTCCCCGCTTCTTGATCAGTCACAGCAACTCCAATGAATTCTCAGGGACGATACCCGAAAGGCCCGACAACGTCAGCACGGGGAGAGACCCTTCGCTTCACTTCGTCGCGGCAGAGTGATTCCTGCGCTCTTCGCGCCGGCGCAGATCTTCGGGCGAGAGGATCAAGAACTCCACCCTGCGATTGGCTGCATGAACGACATCAGCCTTCGCCGAGCCCGGCTTCATGAGAGGAGCTCGCTTTCCGTAGCCACGGGAGACCACCCGGTCCGCGAGCAAGCCGTGCTCCACCAGATAGCGCCAGACAGCCCGAGCGCGCTCGTTACTGAGCCGGTCGTTGTAGGCATGGGAGCCACGCATGTCGCAGTGACCGGCCACTTCCATAGCCAGCCCGTCCTCATGCGCACGGAACCAGCGGACGACCTTGTCGAGCACAGCAGGAGCATCCTTCTTGAGCACCGACTTGTCGAAGTCGAAGAGAATGCGCGAGTCGATCACGACGCTTCGGCCCACCAGGCGCAAGCCCCAGCCGAATCCCGCGTCATCACCTGACAACGGCGGCTGGTCACCAATATCGGGAGGATCGGCCTGCACCATGGGGTGTGGCTCCAGGGCCGGAGGGCGCACCCGCGATGGCGGCAAGAGCCGGCCTCGCACGCCGATGAAGACTCGGCCCTCGGCAGTACCGACGCCGCGTCCAATTCCCGCGGCAACTCCACCCACAACATCCAGCTGCTTCTTCTTGTCGGGGGTGATGCGTAGCCAGCTCACCCACTCACCGCTGCGTGCATTCGATCCAGCTCCAATATCGAACAGCAACTCCGTGCCCATTCGAAATCGCTCGCCGGGCTCCCAGCGCATACCGAAGCCGAAGGTGAACTCATCATCGGTGTCGAGATTGAGCACCTTGCTCCGCTGCCGGAACCGCCAACCCACCTCGGCAGCCACCGCAAAGCGCAGCAGCGGCTGAGCTGCAAATGCGAGGCGCTTCTCAAGATGTACCCGTGGCTGCAGGGTCGGGCCGCTGCTGCCAAGCAGGGCGTCTTCTCGACCCGAAGGGAAGGAAATCGGCGAAGAGAGCGCCAGACCCAGCCAGGCCCGGTCAGGGTGAAGGATCAGAAAGTGGGGAGTGAAACGTATGTCTCCGGCACCGCCCCGTGCGATCTCCTGACCAGTACGAGGGTCGACGCCGCCCTGAAACAAGACCAGCGGCAGGTCCAGATCGAGGCGGATGCGATCGGCAATGGTGAAACCACCATGAAGAACGGTGCTCAGGCGGCCGGGGATCGCAGGCTCGACGTTCACTCCATCCTCGGTGAGCATCAAAGGCTTGCGCGCGAACTGTAGCCAGAGGGCTCCATCGACCTGCCAGGGCTCGCCGATGGTGACACCGGTAAGGCTGACGCCGCCGTCCG